>NZ_CAWQNB010000028.1:0-31063 GCF_963896135.1 Proteus sp. G2609
CACATAACACGTATCTCTTAGGTAAGGAGGTGATCCAACCGCAGGTTCCCCTACGGTTACCTTGTTACGACTTCACCCCAGTCATGAATCACAAAGTGGTAAGCGCCCTCCCGAAGGTTAAGCTACCTACTTCTTTTGCAACCCACTCCCATGGTGTGACGGGCGGTGTGTACAAGGCCCGGGAACGTATTCACCGTAGCATTCTGATCTACGATTACTAGCGATTCCGACTTCATGGAGTCGAGTTGCAGACTCCAATCCGGACTACGACAGACTTTATGAGTTCCGCTTGCTCTCGCGAGGTCGCTTCTCTTTGTATCTGCCATTGTAGCACGTGTGTAGCCCTACTCGTAAGGGCCATGATGACTTGACGTCATCCCCACCTTCCTCCGGTTTATCACCGGCAGTCTCCTTTGAGTTCCCACCATTACGTGCTGGCAACAAAGGATAAGGGTTGCGCTCGTTGCGGGACTTAACCCAACATTTCACAACACGAGCTGACGACAGCCATGCAGCACCTGTCTCAGCGTTCCCGAAGGCACTCCTCTATCTCTAAAGGATTCGCTGGATGTCAAGAGTAGGTAAGGTTCTTCGCGTTGCATCGAATTAAACCACATGCTCCACCGCTTGTGCGGGCCCCCGTCAATTCATTTGAGTTTTAACCTTGCGGCCGTACTCCCCAGGCGGTCGATTTAACGCGTTAGCTCCAGAAGCCACGGTTCAAGACCACAACCTCTAAATCGACATCGTTTACAGCGTGGACTACCAGGGTATCTAATCCTGTTTGCTCCCCACGCTTTCGCACCTGAGCGTCAGTCTTTGTCCAGGGGGCCGCCTTCGCCACCGGTATTCCTCCACATCTCTACGCATTTCACCGCTACACATGGAATTCTACCCCCCTCTACAAGACTCTAGCCAACCAGTTTCAGATGCAATTCCCAAGTTAAGCTCGGGGCTTTCACATCTGACTTAATTGACCGCCTGCGTGCGCTTTACGCCCAGTAATTCCGATTAACGCTTGCACCCTCCGTATTACCGCGGCTGCTGGCACGGAGTTAGCCGGTGCTTCTTCTGCGGGTAACGTCAATTGACAAGGGTATTAACCTTATCACCTTCCTCCCCGCTGAAAGTACTTTACAACCCTAAGGCCTTCTTCATACACGCGGCATGGCTGCATCAGGCTTGCGCCCATTGTGCAATATTCCCCACTGCTGCCTCCCGTAGGAGTCTGGGCCGTGTCTCAGTCCCAGTGTGGCTGATCATCCTCTCAGACCAGCTAGAGATCGTCGCCTAGGTGAGCCTTTACCCCACCTACTAGCTAATCCCATATGGGTTCATCCGATAGTGCAAGGTCCGAAGAGCCCCTGCTTTGGTCCGTAGACATTATGCGGTATTAGCCACCGTTTCCAGTAGTTATCCCCCTCTATCGGGCAGATCCCCATACATTACTCACCCGTCCGCCGCTCGTCAGCAAGAAAGCAAGCTTTCTCCTGTTACCGCTCGACTTGCATGTGTTAGGCCTGCCGCCAGCGTTCAATCTGAGCCATGATCAAACTCTTCAATTAAAAGTGTTTGATGCTCAAAGAAATCGAAAACTTAGCTTATTCATTATATGAATTAACTTGTTAGTCACTCTTCAAGACTTGATACATCTAATTTTTTAGAAGATATCGTCTCTGCGAGTGCCCACACAGATTGTCTGATAATTTGTTAAAGAGCAGTGCAACTGTCGCTGCCGTTTCCGGTCTTCTGCGTTGTTGCGAGGAGGTGCATTCTACATCTTCCTCATTCAGTGTCAAGCGCTAATTTATCAGGCTTTTCACTTTTTCTTTTGTTCTCTCAGCCGGTTCGCTTAGCGCCCTGTGCCGTGACAACGAGGACGCATTATAGGGAGTTTTCTGAGGCTGGCAATAGTTTTTTTAAGAAAAAAATTCGTTTGCTTAATTCCACAGCAAAACCCTTAGTTATACGCAGTTATCAACAATTTTATCCACATGCCATCTTTTCCCACAAATTTAGCATGTCAAACGCAAACGTTTGCGTTATTATAATACCCAAATGAGTGAGATTGATTTTGTCTTCATCTTCTGAAATGTTAGTGGTGCAAACACAATTTCACTGTATCAACGTGACTTTTCATCACAATGACTACTGTTATACAAAAACCCAAGGGATAAACCTCATGCAACACCTTCGTCCTATCCGCCGTGCTCTTTTAAGTGTGTCTGATAAAGCAGGTATTTTAGAATTTGCGAAAGCGCTTGTAGAAAGAAATGTAGAACTTTTATCAACAGGAGGGACAGCGCGTCTATTAGCAGAAGCTGGCTTACCCGTTATAGAAGTCTCTGACTACACCGGTTTTCCAGAAATGATGGATGGTCGTGTAAAAACACTTCACCCTAAAGTACATGGTGGTATTTTAGGACGTCGTGGACAAGATGATACCATTATGGAGGAACATGATATTCGTCCTATCGACATGGTTGTTGTCAATCTTTATCCCTTTGCTAAAACAGTAGCTCGTCCCGATTGCTCATTAGCAGATGCTGTTGAGAATATTGATATTGGTGGTCCTACCATGGTTCGTTCCGCAGCAAAGAACCATAAAGACGTCACCATTGTGGTTAATAGCAATGACTATGAAAAAGTGATTGAAGAAATGGACAATCACCAAAACAGTCTAACTTTAGATACACGTTTTGATTTAGCCATTAAAGCCTTTGAGCATACCGCAGCTTATGACAGTATGATTGCGAACTACTTTGGCCAAAAAGTTGCACCTTATTATGGTGATACTTCACAACCATCAGGAACCTTCCCTCGTACCTTAAATCTTAACTATATAAAGAAACAAGATATGCGTTATGGTGAGAATGCTCATCAGCAAGCGGCTTTCTATATAGAAGAGAATATTGAAGAAGCCTCTATCGCAACAGCAAATCAATTACAAGGTAAGGCACTCTCTTATAACAATATTGCCGATACTGATGCTGCATTGGAATGCGTGAAATCATTTTCCGAACCAGCTTGTGTTATCGTGAAACATGCAAACCCTTGTGGCGTTGCTATTGCGGACACCCTCACACAAGCATATGACAATGCATTTAAAACTGATCCAACTTCTGCATTTGGCGGTATTATCGCTTTCAATAGAAGCTTAGATGCAAAAACAGCAAGTGCCGTTATAGAGCGTCAATTTGTCGAAGTCATTATCGCGCCTTCTATTAATGAAGATGCTCTACCTATTTTAGCAACCAAACCTAATGTTCGTGTATTAGCCTGTGGTGAATGGCAAGAAGCTAAACCTGCGCTTGATTTCAAACGGGTTAACGGAGGCTTACTAGTACAAGATCGTGATTTAGGTATGGTTAAAGAAGAAAACCTAAGGGTTGTCACGCAACGCCAGCCTAGTGAACGAGAATGGAAAGATGCGCTATTTTGCTGGAAAGTTGCAAAATTTGTGAAATCCAACGCAATTGTGTATGCCAAAAATGATATGACGATTGGCATCGGTGCGGGCCAAATGAGCCGTGTCTATTCTGCTAAAATAGCAGGGATTAAAGCGGCTGATGAAGGTTTAGAAGTGGCAGGTTGCGCCATGGCATCTGATGCATTCTTTCCCTTTAGAGATGGTATTGATGCGGCAGCTATGGCCGGTGTAACTTGTGTTATTCAGCCAGGTGGTTCTATTCGTGATGATGAAGTAATTGCTGCAGCTAATGAACACAATATCGCGATGATTTTTACTAACATGCGTCATTTCCGCCATTAATAAGGGATTGCTATGAAAATTTTAATCATTGGTAATGGTGGCCGTGAACATGCACTAGCTTGGAAAGTAGCGCAATCTCCTTTAGCAACCCAAGTGTTTGTTGCCCCCGGTAATGCAGGAACAGCATTAGAACATGGCGTACAAAACGTCGATATTAGTGCCACTGATATTGCCGCATTAGTTGCATTTGCCCAACAAAATCACATTGATTTAACCATTGTGGGGCCTGAGGCACCATTGGTAATTGGTGTAGTAGATGCGTTCAAACAAGCGGGACTGATGATTTTTGGCCCCACCAAAGGTGCGGCACAACTAGAAGGTTCGAAAGCATTTACAAAAGATTTTTTAGCCCGCCATCATATCCCAACAGCAGCTTATCAAAACTTTACTGAAATAGCGCCTGCACTTGAATATCTCCATAAAGTTGGCACACCTATTGTGATTAAAGCGGATGGCCTAGCTGCGGGTAAAGGTGTCATTGTTGCCATGACACATACCGAAGCAGAAAATGCGATAAAAGATATGTTAGCAGGTAATGCTTTTGGTGATGCAGGACACCGTATTGTTATTGAAGAATTTCTTGATGGAGAAGAAGCCAGTTTTATTGTCATGGTGGATGGTGAAAATGTACTTCCGATGGCAACAAGTCAAGATCATAAGCGCGTCGGTGATGGTGACTCAGGCCCAAACACCGGCGGAATGGGGGCTTATTCTCCTGCACCAGTTGTTACTCCTGAAATCCACCAGCAAGTCATGGATAACATCATTTATCCAACAGTCAAAGGCATGGCTGCCGAAGGACATCGCTATCAAGGTTTTCTTTATGCAGGCTTAATGATTGATAAGCAAGGTATTGCCAAAGTCATTGAGTTTAACTGCCGTTTTGGCGATCCGGAAACGCAACCTATTATGATGCGCATGCAATCAGACTTAGTTGATCTCTGTTTAGCGGGTGCAAAAGGCGAACTAGCAGGTAAAGACTCCATTTGGGATCCCCGCCCCGCTTTAGGTGTTGTAATGGCTGCCGGTGGCTATCCTGATAACTACCGCCAAAATGATATTATTGAGGGACTAACAGCAACATCTTCTTCAACAGCTAAGGTATTTCAAGCAGGAACAAAATTAACAGCTCAAGGTGAAGTTGTTACAGCAGGAGGCCGAGTATTATGTGCAACTGCTTTAGGGGAAGATATCGAACAAGCTCAAAAGAATGCCTATGCTTTAGCCAAAAGTATTCACTGGTATGGCTGTTTCTATCGCCATGATATCGGCTATCGTGCCATTGCGCGTTTAAAAAAGTAAGTTAAAACAGCAAAAGGGAGTGATCACAAACTCTCTTTTGTTGGTTCCCATTTACAAAAATCGTGTTCTGCAACCATTAACAACTGGTTACCTTCGGGGGAATCCAGCCAAGCAACATAAGCGGGACGAGTTAGATGCTGTGTTCTACGTTTTAGCCAACGTTGTTCTGGTGCTTCAAATGATACATTCACTTTTTCACCCGCACATGTTGTCAATGTATCTTGATACCAGGTTCCTTGAACTAACTTTACCTGACCTATTGCCAATGCCTTACTGATCTCTCGTTCTCGACTGGCTGCAAATACCATTTTTAAACGTTCATCTTCTGTTAATGGGCGCTTTTGTCCTTGATACTCTTGTTGCATAAAGATAACTTCGCCACGTTTATTTAAACGTAAATGCCAAGAGGAAGGATGGGAGGGATTAACGATTTCACTGCGAATTTGCCATAATCTATTTTGGCGGTACTCATAAAAAGTGACAACAGTTTCAGGCTTTTGATAAAAGCTATAGACACTCATAATCACTTGAGGCTCTGATGTTTTGTTATTTAAACGCCAAAGCCGCACAACCCCTTCATCTGCAATATAGCCCGTTGCAGAAAATTCGGGTAGTTGTGGAGAAGAAGAGCAGGCGCTGAGCAAAAAAGAGAACCCTATTGCTAACAGCCCCTGTCGTCTCAACAAAAGGGGAGCAACTCCCCCTCTATTGTTCATTCCGTTCAAAGGAATTATTTTACTGCGTCTTTCAGTGCTTTACCGGCAGTAAATGCAGGAACGTTAGCTGCTGCAATTTTAATTTCTTTGCCAGTTTGAGGGTTACGACCAGTACGCTCTGCACGGTGATTCACTTTGAATGTACCGAAACCAACTAACTGGACAGAATCACCTTCTTTCAGAGCACCTGTTACTGAGTCGATAAACGCTTCAATAGCAGCTTTTGCCTGAGTTTTTGTCAGATCCGCTTTTTCAGCAACTGATTCGGTTAATTCAGCTTTGTTCATAAAATAGTCCTTAAAGTATGTTTTATCGTTTGAAAAACATCTGGTGAAAAAACTTAATTCATCTTTTTTAGAGAGTCAGTTAAGCAAAACACCTGAGCCACTTCTTTTCGTACCCAATGTAGAACATACACGGGGGTAATGTGAAGTCTTTAAACGTCGCTTTTCAAGCACTAAATCACGTTTTTCTGATTTAGTGCGTTAATTCTATACCGATATTGCTCATTCCAGATTCGCGCAGGTCTGTACGCAGACCTTTTATTAGTTCAATATCTCTTTCTTCGCACTCAACAAGTAGGCGATAAATTTCCCATTGAATATCGAACTCTTCAGTGACCGCAGCAAGAGATTTTAATTCTTCTTCAGACATTTCTCTTTCTGCTTGTGTCATTTCAAGTGTAGCAACAGTTCCAACCGAAATTTTGCTCACTTCAATAGCATGACTGAGTGACTCACCACTTAAACGAGAATGAATAAGCTCACTCAGTGCCACACAGGCGTCGATTGCAGGATAGACACCATAAATATCAAACTGAGATGCATCAGGAATAGCTTCTTCTAATTTCTCTAATTGAGAATCAAAATTCACCTTCGCATCTTTTACCGTTAAAGTTTCCCAAACTAGATCGAGAATACGACGATACAGGGTTGGATCAGTAAATCCTGTTTCGCGACAAAATACCTGATAATTTGGATACATTCTCTCACACAGGCACGCCATAAACGTTAAGTGTTGCCAACTTTCAAGCTTTTCTAAACGTAAATGGATTGGGTTCTTCAACATTAGTGATTACTCATTTTCTTAACTTAGCCGCAGTTTACCTGAAAATTGAAAATATCCACATATTTACCGCCGATTTAGAGCTTATTCTTATTCAATTGCTCAAATAATCGCCTATTTGAGGCAATACCATCGGCCCAACGAGTCGGTTCAGGTAATCGATATCCATTTATACAACGTTTTACCCACGCTAATGCACTCTCCATACTCACTTTATAGCCTGGAGAAATATATAAAGGTTTACATCTTTTTTTACTACGATAAATCCAACCTAACTGCTCATCCTTATCCATTAATTTTTCCGTACTTCCTACATCGTCGTCTAATTTTTTATCATCACCACATAAACGACTTTTTGCCACACCGATGGTTGGAATATCGGCTAAGAGTCCAAAATGACTTGCCACCCCTAACCGTCTAGGATGTGCGATCCCTTGACCATCAACAAAAACAAGTTGCGGTTTTTGCTTGATGCCCTGCCAAGCTTTTAATAACGCAGGACACTCACGGAATGAAAGGAGTCCGGGAATATAAGGTAGTAATGTTGCAATACGGGCTATTTGATATTCAACAATTTCAAAGGAGGGATAATGCATAACAACAATAGCGGCACGAGTAACCGCACCGCTATTTTCAAATCCGACATCAGCACCTGCAATATAAGTTGGTGCCAGAAATTGGTCGGTTAAGATAATCTGTTGAGCTTTCTCTGTCTGCTCTTGACGTAATTGCTGAGTATTAATCATTATCCTGATGATAAGGCTTCGATAGACGGTGAACCGCATCAATAAATGCTCCAGCATGCGCTGGTGGAACATCTTGATGAATACCGTGCCCAAGATTAAAGACATGACCAGTACCTTTGCCAAAGCCAGCTAAAATCGTAGCGACTTCTTGTTCTATTCTTGCTGGTGGCGCATACAACATAGAAGGATCCATATTACCTTGTAAGGCAACCTTATCACCGACTCGACGGCGAGCATCTTCGATATCAATCGTCCAATCAAGTCCTAATGCATCACAACCTGTGGCTGCCATCGCTTCTAACCAACGCCCACCACCTTTAGTAAATAAGGTGACCGGAACTTTCCTGCCCTCATTCTCACGAATAAGACCATCAACAATCTTATGCATGTATTGTAATGAGAACAATTGATAATCGCGTCCTGTTAGCACACCTCCCCATGTATCGAAGATCATGATGGATTGTGCCCCTGCTTTAATCTGAGCATTCAAATAAAGGATAACGCTATCCGCCAGTTTATCCAGTAATAGATGCAGAGCTTGTGGCTCGCTATACATCATTTTTTTAATTTTTGTGAACGCCTTACTACTTCCACCTTCAATCATATAAGTAGCTAGTGTCCATGGACTACCTGAAAAACCAATTAATGGCACATTACCTTGCAATGCATGACGAATAGCACGTACCGCATTCATGACATAACCTAGTTCATCTTCCGGATCGGGAATAGGTAATTTTTTTATATCATCAAGGCTATTTATCGGTGTTTTAAAACGAGGACCTTCCCCTGTTTCAAAATACAGACCTAATCCCATCGCATCAGGGATAGTTAAAATATCAGAAAATAGGATAGCGGCATCTAAAGGAAAACGTCTTAAAGGCTGTAAGGTAACTTCGCATGCCAATTCGGTATTTTTGCACAATGAGATGAAGTCTCCCGCCTGTGCTCGTGTTTCCTTGTATTCAGGAAGGTATCTGCCTGCCTGACGCATCATCCAAACAGGGGTGACATCAACAGGTTGGCGCAACAGCGCACGTAAATAGCGGTCGTTTTTCAACTCACTCATGTCTAACTCCATTAATAGTAATAGGGCCGCAAAATAGCGTGTAGTGTAACATGTTGGAAAAATAACAGTTGGCAGACAACACCTTTATTTAGCTATTTTCTTCATCTTGTCTAATATTCGCTATCGTATCTTCTATTAAACGTCGCGCAATAGTATCAGAAGGTGGTATTTGTGGTAACTCATCATAGCGATACCATGCTGCACTGATTAATTCCGAAGGATCATGTCGTAATTCTCCCCCTGCATAATCGGCAAGAAACCCCATCATAAGAGAATGAGGGAAAGGCCATGGTTGTGAAGAAACATAACGAATATTGCGAATATGAATATGACTTTCTTCAAAAACTTCGCGAGCTACCGCATCTTCTAAGCTTTCTCCTACTTCAACAAAACCAGCTAAAACGGTGTAGAGTGGTGAATGTTTATGCCTAACGTGGTGTGCTAATAGAATTTTATCTTTATTACGAATACCAACAATAATACAAGGTGCTATTTGTGGGTAATAACGCTCATGACAGTTATCACATAAACATGCCCATTCACTCTCACTATGGCGCATTTTAGCCCCACAATAGCCACAAAACCGATGAGAACGATAAAATTCAGCAAGTTGAACACCACGACCGACTAATTTAAATAACTTTTCATCTTGAGATGCGATAAGCCTTGGTGAACACATATCGCTTTCCATTTTGTCATAAATCAGCCAGACGTTTTCTCCTTGCCATTCCCCAACAATTTTGGCTTGTTTACCCACAAGTCCCCAATCTGTTGCTAAACCAAATGGAAGTTCACCTTTGGGTAACCAAACTCGGCCGCCTAGGCTGACTGTCCACCAGCCTTTTTCACCACCTGTTAGCGTATATAAATGCATAGTAATAATTCTATCTTAGTTAATGATATACAATAGAGGATACTCTCTTTCACAAGAGCCGCTCAATGAATTATGTCGCTACGCCAAAATTCATCTATACCTCCATGGTAAAAATATAAATTATATTTATAAATAAGGTTCACTCGAATGACAAACATAACGAAACATAAGATCGCTATTTTTGATTTAGATGAAACACTGTTAGCCGGAGATTCTAGCTGTTTATGGACAAATTACTTGTGGGAGAAAAAGAGAGTCACTGATCCTGCTTTTTTAGCTTTAGATAAACAAATGATCGCTGACTATTATGCAGAAAGGCTCAATATAAATCAGTACTTACACCAACATTTATCTTATTTTAATCAGCATAATATTGAAGAAATAAATCAATGGGTTACTGATTTTACTCATACCATAATCAAGCCATTACTCTATCCCCAAGGCATTAATACCATAAACCTATACCGACAACAAAATATCCCCGTTATCATTATCTCTGCAACTATGTCTTTTCTGGTACATGCGATTGCAAAACAACTTAATGCTGATATTTCTATGGGCATTGATATGCAGATAAAAAATAATCATTATACAGGCCATATTGAGGGTATTCCTACCTTTAGAGAGGGTAAAGTCACTCGACTCAATCAGTGGAAAGAACAAAACAACATTAATAATTCTTATATTTATTTCTATACTGACTCAGCCAACGATCTCCCTTTATGCTATCAAGCAAATGAGGTTATCACCATTAACGCCGATGAAAGATTAAGCCAAATAGCAACAGAAAAAGAATGGCAACAGTGCTACTGGCAGTTAAATAAATAATCATTATCGGGCTTGTAGTTTTTAAGATCTTTAATATACTGTGGGCATTCTTGTCGGAGTGCCTAGTGTTTATAAGGCTATTTTAAACACAGGCTGAGACCGTTAATTCGGGATCCGCGGAACCTGATCGGGCTAATACCCGCGAAGGGAACAAGAGTCATTCGACCTTTAGATAGCTTCATTGTGTCTATTTTTTACACTCTTATCTGTCGATACTCCCTGCGACCTCCAGACAAGCATTTTTCTCAATATTCACCCGACAAGCCTTGTGCTTGATTGATATTTATTAGGAAATGCTATGTCCAAAAATCAAACTATCTCTATTAAAGATGTTTCGCCCACTGCGAATAAACAGCGCCCACGTAAAGAACAACGTGATGCAGCGCAATCCTTTATTAGCACTATTCAAGGTATTAATTTTCCCAATTCAAAACGTATTTATATCACTGGTACTCGTTCAGATATTCAAGTGCCAATGCGTGAGATCCAACTTGATAAGACCCTGATCGGTGGCTCAAAAGAAGATCCTATTTTTGAAGAGAATGAACCTATCCCAGTCTATGACACTTCAGGGCCTTATGGTGATCCAACTTCTCAACTTGACGTTAATCTTGGCTTAAAAAAAATTCGCCAACCATGGATTGATGCGCGTAATGATACCGAACCTCTTTCACACTTAAGTTCTGATTTCACTCAACAACGCCTTACTGATGCAGGATTAGAACATCTACGCTTTCCGCTAAAACCCAGCCCTAGAAAAGCGCTAAATAATAAGAGAGTGACGCAATTACATTACGCTCGCAAAGGTATTATTACGCCAGAAATGGAATTTATTGCCATTCGAGAAAATATGGGGCGAGAACGTATTCGTAGCGAAGTATTACGCCAACAACATGCCGGATTTAGCTTTGGTGCACATTTACCTGACAATATTACACCTGAGTTTGTACGCCAAGAAGTTGCCGCCGGCCGTGCCATTATTCCTGCCAATATCAATCACCCAGAATCTGAGCCGATGATTATTGGCCGTAATTTCTTAGTTAAGGTGAATGCTAATATCGGCAACTCTTCGGTTACCTCATCTATCGAAGAAGAAGTAGAAAAACTGATTTGGTCAACACGTTGGGGGACCGATACGGTAATGGATCTGTCAACTGGACGTTATATCCACGAAACACGTGAATGGATCATCCGTAATAGCCCAGTCCCTATTGGTACTGTTCCTATTTATCAAGCTCTCGAAAAAGTTAACGGTATTGCAGAAGATCTCACTTGGGAAATGTTCCGTGATACTTTATTAGAACAAGCGGAACAAGGGGTAGATTACTTCACTATCCATGCAGGTGTCCTATTACGCTATGTTCCTATGACCGCAAAACGTTTAACGGGCATTGTCTCTCGTGGTGGATCAATTATGGCGAAGTGGTGTTTATCACACCATAAAGAGAATTTCCTCTATACCCACTTCCGGGAGATTTGCGAAATCTGCACCGCTTATGATGTTTCATTATCATTAGGTGATGGTCTAAGACCTGGCTCTATCCAAGATGCTAACGATGAAGCACAGTTCGCTGAATTACATACCTTGGGTGAATTAACAAAGATTGCTTGGGAATATGATGTACAAGTCATGATTGAAGGCCCGGGCCATGTACCAATGCAGATGATACGTCGCAATATGACGGAAGAACTAGAGCATTGTCATGAAGCCCCCTTCTATACATTAGGCCCTCTAACAACTGATATAGCACCGGGCTACGATCATTTTACTTCCGGTATTGGCGCTGCAATGATTGGCTGGTTTGGCTGTGCCATGCTCTGTTATGTCACTCCGAAAGAGCATCTCGGACTCCCCAATAAAGAAGATGTGAAACAAGGTCTTATTACTTATAAAATCGCCGCCCATGCTGCTGATCTTGCCAAAGGACATCCCGGCGCGCAAATTCGTGATAACGCCATGTCTAAAGCCCGTTTTGAGTTTCGATGGGAAGATCAATTTAATCTAGCACTTGATCCTGAAACTGCCCGTCAATATCACGATGAAACCTTACCTCAAGCATCGGGAAAAGTCGCTCACTTCTGCTCTATGTGTGGACCTAAATTCTGCTCAATGAAGATAACACAAGAAGTGCGTGATTATGCAGCAGGTATGGAGCAGATGTCACAAGCCTTTAAAGCCCATGGTAGTGAGCTATACCACAGTGCAGAAATAGCCAGTTCCGAGGTAGCTGATAATGAACAGATCCTCTAATTCGGCTTTTGCCCCAACCGAAAAAAAGTTGGGGCTTTACCCTGTTGTCGATTCTATTGAATGGATTGAGCGCCTGTTGAAAATAGGTGTAACAACGATCCAATTGCGCATCAAAGATAAACAGCCCAAAGATGTTGAACAAGATATAATCACTGCAATCAAATTAGGCCGTGAGTATAACGCAAGATTATTTATCAATGATTATTGGCAACTCGCCATTAAACATCACGCTTATGGTGTTCATCTTGGACAAGAAGATCTCGACATTGCCGATCTTGATGCTATTAAACAGTCAGGTTTATGCCTTGGTATTTCCACCCATAATGACACTGAACTACAAAGAGCAAAAAGGTTACTTCCCTCTTATATTGCTTTAGGGCATATATTTCCAACGACGACGAAAGATATGCCATCAAAGCCACAAGGTTTAAGAGCACTCAAACATCAAGTAGAACAAACTCATGATTTTCCAACCGTTGCTATTGGCGGGATCTCTCTAGAAAAAGTCTCTGATGTCGTAGCAACTGGCGTTGGTGGAGTTGCTTTAGTGAGTGCAATAACAAAGGCATCAGACTGGCAACAGGTAACACTTAAATTATTAGAATTAGTAGAGGGAAAACCATCATGCTAAATGATAATGATTTTATGCGTTATAGCCGACAAGTGATGTTAGAAGATATAGGCTTAGAAGGGCAAACCAAAATACAGCAAGCCAGAGTATTAATTATTGGCTTAGGTGGGTTAGGCTCTCCAGCATCACTTTATCTAGCAGGGGCTGGAGTGGGTGAACTTATTTTAGTCGATGATGATAATTTGCATGTCTCGAATTTACAGCGTCAAATTCTCTATCGCACTCAAGATATCCCAGATGCAAAATCAGACATCGCCAAACAGGCTCTACTTGCCTTAAATCCTGACATTAAAATCACCACCTATAAACAACGTGTTAATGATGATTTTCTCTCTACGTTGCTTCAAAACATCGATTTAGTTTTAGATTGCACTGATAACATGAGCACTCGCCAAGCAATCAATCGTATCTGTGTTAAACAACAAATACCGCTTATTAGTGGCAGTGCCGTTGGATTTAGTGGTCAGTTGATCGTGTTTGAGCCCCCTTTTATTCATGGTTGTTACCACTGTCTCTATCCTGATAACAAAGAGCCACAACGCAATTGCCAAACAGCTGGAATTCTAGGCCCCGTTGTAGGGGTCATTGGTACTCTGCAGGCACTTGAAGCAATTAAGTTACTTGCAGGTTTACCAAGTACGTTAAGTGGAAAACTACGTCTGTTCGATGGTAGAAAACAAAATTGGAGCACCTTGCGCTTAACACCATCAAAAAACTGTCCTGTTTGTCGAGGGTTAGCATGAATATTACCGTAAATGACGAACGTTATTCTCTGGATATGCCTGTCACGATAAGCCAGCTCCTTATTGAGTTAAAACAACCTTCTATGGGGGTGGCACTCGCTATCAATGACATCATTATTCCGCGTGAAAACTGGAATACACAAATGATCAATGAGGGTGACACAATTCTTCTCTTTCAAGCAATTGCGGGAGGCTGATATGTTGAAAATTGCTGATACTACATTCACATCAAGGTTATTTACTGGTACAGGTAAATTTGCGACACCAACACTCATGGCTGAAGCCATTAAAGCCTCTGGTAGCCAATTAGTCACAATGGCAATGAAGCGTGTTGATTTAAAAAATGGCAATGATGATCTAATCGCCCCTCTAAAATCATTAGGGATAAAATTATTACCTAATACTTCTGGTGCAAAAACAGCACAAGAAGCCGTTTTTGCTGCACGATTAGCAAAAGAGGCCTTTGATACCCATTGGATCAAATTAGAAATTCATCCTGATACCAAATACCTACTTCCTGATCCAATAGAAACACTTAAGGCGGCTGAACTTCTCGTTAAAGAAGGTTTTGTGGTTTTACCTTATTGCAGTGCTGATCCGGTATTATGCCGTCGCTTAGAAGAGGTAGGATGCGCAGCTGTAATGCCGTTAGGTTCACCTATTGGTTCCAATCAGGGTTTACAAACTCGCGATTTTTTGCGGATTATTATTGAACAAACCTCAATACCCGTTGTTGTTGACGCTGGTATTGGCGCACCAAGCCATGCTCTTGAAGCTTTAGAATTGGGTGCGGATGCTGTACTCGTCAATACCGCCATAGCCGTAGCTAAAAATCCAGTTTTAATGGCTCAAGCTTTTAAAGCTGCAATTGATGCTGGAGAGCTTGCTCGACAATCTGGACTGGCTGTACCGACTTCAATAACACATATGCAAGCACAAGCCTCTAGCCCATTAACCCAATATTTAGAGGCTTTCTAATGAAAACATTTTCTGATTATTGGCAACAATTAGATTGGGATGACATCACGTTAAGACTGAATAGTAAAACTTGTGAAGATGTTGAAACTGCTTTATCTCATCATACTTTAACTCTTGATGATTTTATGGCGCTGATCTCCCCTGCTGGCCGACATTATTTAGAGCCAATGGCACAACGCGCCCAGCAACTAACTCGACAACGTTTTGGTAATGTTGTCGGTTTATATGTTCCACTGTACCTCTCTAATTTATGTGCTAATGATTGCACTTATTGTGGTTTTTCAATGAGTAATGCCATCAAGCGCAAAACATTAAATGAAAACGAAATCCTTGCTGAATGTCATAGCATTCGGCAATTAGGTTTTGATAGCCTGCTACTCGTTACAGGAGAGCATCAAAGAAAAGTTGGTATGGATTATTTCCGTCAATATATACCGCTTATTCGCCAGCAGTTCAGTTTATTAATGATGGAAGTACAACCTCTGGCGACCAATGAGTATGCTGAATTAAAAACGCTCGGTATTGATGGTGTAATGGTTTATCAAGAAACCTATCATGAACCCACTTATCAGTTGCATCATCTAAGAGGAAAAAAACAAGATTTTCATTGGCGGTTACAAACCCCTGATAGATTAGGGCAAGCCGGCATTGATAAAATTGGTTTAGGTGCACTAATTGGTTTATCTGACAGATGGCGTACCGATTGTTATATGGTGGCTGAGCATCTGCTATTTTTACAAAAACGTTACTGGAAAAGTCGTTACTCTATCTCCTTTCCTCGTCTACGCCCATGTGCTGGTGGGCTTAATCCTGCATCGGTAATGAGTGAAGCAGAATTAGTTCAGTTGATTTGTGCTTTTCGTATTTTAGCCCCCGATGTTGAGCTTTCCCTTTCAACACGTGAATCGCCTTACTTTCGCGATAATACAGTACCTTTAGCCATCAATAATATCAGCGCTGGCTCTAAAACTCAGCCCGGTGGTTATTCTGATAGTCATGAGGAGTTAGAGCAATTTTCACCTAATGATAATCGTCATGTCAGTGATGTAATTAATGCCCTAAAAACACGAGGATTACAGCCTGTATGGAAAGATTGGGATAACTATTTAGGTCGTTAATAGAGATAAAATAATACCGCGTTTTAATTTATTTTTTTAATAAATATAATCGCGGTTTTATTACATAACACATAGTAATAAATAATAAAAAATAATATCAATACGTTAGATATAACAATAAATTTTTCTTAAAAAGATTAAGTTAACTAACTATTTCATTAAGTTAAAAGCAATATTTTAAGTTCTTGTATACTTAAACCAGTTATTCGTTCAATAAATTCCAACTCAACATTTTCTTTTAATAAGTTTTTTGCTAATTGTATTTGTACTATCTTTTTACCTATTTCTATACCTTCGTTTTTACCTATCTCTATACCTTCATTTTTACCTATCTCTATCCCCTCCATTTTTCCTAATTTAAATCCTTTATTTTCTAACCGCCATGCAATATTCATAATCGTCTCTCTATGGTTATCTACTTGTTCAGCTATCTTATTTATGATGGATTCAAAATCCGCCGCGTCCATAATTGAGAATAAATATTGTACAACAGCGATAGTGTCTTCATCACTGCAGTTTTTCTGATTTATCGCTTTTGAGAGAAGCATCGCTAACTTATCAAGATCATCGCAACTGTTCACATGTTTCATTGCAATTTCCATTACAGCGGCTTTTCTATGTGTTAATAAAATTTCATCATCAATTGAATTCAAATCAATTAATGCAAAATTATTAAGATAGAGTTGATTTGCCAATGTAGAAAGCGGAAAACAATCTAACCAATTGACAGAAAAAGGATAAGGTTTGCGTTTGCCATGATAAAACAAGATAGGAACAACCAACGGCAAAGATGTGTAACCTTGCTGTAGATGCTGATTCATAGTGCAAAACGCATAGTGCATCATACGCCAAGCGATCATTTTATCGGGTCGAGATTGGTGCTCAATTAAGAAATAAATTGAGATATTCCCCTTTTTGGTTTTCACTGAGTAGAGAATATCTGACATACGAGAACGTAATTTAATATCGATAAAAGAGGAATTTTGTAGCTTTAAAGTTGAAAAATCACAATAGCTTTTTAATTCATCTGATAAATGGATAAAAAAGAAATCCTTAGCATTACTGATATTCATCATGAAGCGTTTGAATGCAGCATCATGAGAAGAAATTAAAATAGGTTTATTCATCGCTGACTCCGTGCTAAATGTGGACCGCCAGCTTACAGAAAAAAATGACCTTTTACTTAGTAAAAAATTATCATAAATATCTGAAAAATATAAACTTAATTATTTAACTTACCTATACAAGTATAAAAAGAGCAAAAAAATACCCTCGATAACTATCGAGGGTATTTATATTTAAAACTAATGCAGTATCAATTAGTTATTTGATGAACCGCCGAAACCTGCATTCAGCAATTCTGCTAAGTTAGCAGAAGCTTCATCTGCACTGATTGTTGCTTCAGTTTCATCCGTTGGCAGTTGTTGTTGACGACGTTGGATACGATCCTGATGGTACGCAAAACCAGTACCTGCAGGGATCAGACGACCCACAATAACGTTTTCTTTTAAACCACGTAATTCGTCACGTTTACCTGCAACAGCAGCTTCAGTCAGTACGCGTGTTGTTTCTTGGAACGATGCCGCAGAGATGAAAGACTCAGTAGCCAGTGATGCTTTCGTAATACCTAATAGGTCACGAGAGTATGTTGCTGGTACTTTACCTTCTTCTTCTAAAATACGGTTCGAAACTTTAACACGAGCGTATTCAACTTGTTCACCTTCAAGGAATTCAGAGCTACCGGCATTTTCGATAGTCACTTTACGTAGCATCTGACGAACGATAACTTCAATGTGTTTATCGTTAATCTTAACCCCTTGTAAACGGTAAACTTCCTGTACTTCATTAGTGATATAGCGAGTAACCGCATGAACACCACGTAAGCGCAGAATGTCATGTGGTGATTCTGGACCATCGGAGATAACATCACCGCGTTCCACAACCTCACCTTCAAATACGTTAAGTTGACGCCATTTAGGGATCATCTCTTCGTATGCATCGCTACCATCTAATGGAGAAATAACTAATCGACGTTTACCTTTCGTTTCTTTACCGAAAGAAACAATACCGCTGATTTCAGCAAGGATTGCAGGCTCTTTCGGACGACGAGCTTCAAACAAGTCAGCAACGCGTGGTAGACCACCGGTAATATCTTTAGTACCACCAGATTCTTGAGGAATACGTGCTAACGTATCACCCGCATTAATAGCAACGCCATCATCTAATTGAACGATAGCTTTACCTGGCAGGAAGTACTGTGCCGGCATATCTGTATTCGGGATTAATACATCATTACCTTGTGCATCGGTGATGCGCAATGCTGGACGTAAATCTTTACCGCTACCAGTACGCTCTGCAGTATCCAGAACAACCAGTGAAGAAAGACCGGTTAATTCATCCGTTTGACGAGTAATGGTTTGACCATCAACCATGTCAGCAAAACGGATAATACCAGAAACTTCACTCACCACAGGCATGGTATGTGGATCCCAGTTAGCAACTGTTTCGCCACCATTTACAGCTTCGCCATCACCTTTCGATAATTGAGCACCATAAGGTACTTTATAGCTTTCTTTCGTACGACCGAATTCGTCAATGAGACGTAATTCTGTATTACGAGAAGTAATCACTAACTTACCAGTAGTGTTGGTGATAAATTTCGCATTGATCAATTTCAGTGTACCTTTATTACGTACCTGAATGCTTGATTCTGCTGCCGCACGGGATGCCGCACCACCGATGTGGAACGTACGCATCGTTAACTGTGTACCTGGCTCACCGATTGACTGTGCTGCGATAACACCGATGGCTTCACCTTTGTTGATAATATGACCACGAGCAAGGTCACGACCATAACATTTAGCACATACACCAAAGTCTGTGTCACAGGTTACAACTGAACGAACTTTAACGCTGTCTACTGAGTTTTCTTCTAACAGATCACACAGTTTTTCGTTTAACAGCGTATTACGTGGAACAAGGATATCTGCAGTACCTGGTTTCAGGATATCTTCTGCCGTTACCCGTCCTAATACACGCTCACGCAGTGGCTCTTTAACATCTCCACCTTCAATGACCGGAGTCATCATTACACCTTCGGTTGTACCACAGTCGCTTTCTGTTACGACAAGGTCTTGTGCAACGTCAACTAAACGACGAGTCAAGTAACCGGAGTTTGCTGTTTTCAGTGCGGTATCCGCCAAACCTTTACGAGCACCGTGGGTTGAGATGAAGTACTGGAGTACGTTCAGACCTTCACGGAAGTTCGCAGTGATTGGGGTTTCGATAATGGAGCCATCTGGCTTAGCCATCAGACCACGCATACCCGCTAACTGACGGATCTGAGCTGCAGAACCACGAGCACCGGAGTCAGCCATCATAAAGATGCTGTTGAAGGAAACTTGTTGTTCTTCTTCACCATCACGGTTGATCACAGTTTCTGTAGACAGATTTTCCATCATCGCTTTAGCTACGCGTTCATTCGCAGCAGCCCAAATATCGATGACTTTGTTGTAACGTTCACCCGCTGTTACCAGACCGGATTGGAACTGTTCCTGAATTTCTGCAACTTCTGCTTCTGCCTCGGCAATGATCTCTGCTTTTTTCGCAGGGATAACCATGTCATCGATACCTACTGAAGCACCAGAACGTGCTGCGTAAGCAAAACCGGTATACATGATTTGGTCAGCAAAAATAACTGTTGGCTTTAAGCCCATTACGCGGTAGCAGGTATTCAGCATTTTAGAAATAGCTTTTTTACCTAATGGTTGGTTAACCAGTGCGTAAGGTAGGCCTTTTGGTACAATCATCCATAAAATAGCACGACCAACTGTAGTGTCTTTTAAGCTAGTTTCAGTGGTGATATTACCTTCGCCATCTTTGATCTCTTCAGTGATACGTACTTTAACACGCGCGTGTAAAGAGGCTAAACCTGCGCGATAAACGCGTTCAGCTTCTTTTGGACCACTTAACACCATGCCTTCACCTTTGGCATTGATGCAATCACGAGTCATGTAGTAAAGACCTAATACCACGTCCTGTGAAGGAACGATAATTGGGTCACCACTTGCTGGAGACAGAATATTGTTAGTTGACATCATCAACGCGCGAGCTTCTAACTGCGCTTCTAATGTCAATGGAACGTGAACCGCCATTTGGTCACCATCGAAGTCGGCGTTATATGCCGCACAAACGAGTGGGTGTAACTGAATAGCTTTACCTTCAATCAGGATTGGTTCAAACGCCTGTATACCTAAACGGTGAAGTGTCGGTGCACGGTTTAGCATAACTGGGTGTTCACGGATAACTTCATCTAAGATATCCCAAACTACCGCTTCTTCACGCTCAACCATTTTTTTAGCGGCTTTAATTGTTGTCGCTAAACCACGGGTTTCCAGTTTTCCGTAAATAAATGGTTTGAATAATTCAAGTGCCATTTTTTTCGGCAGACCACACTGATGCAGACGCAGGTATGGACCAACGGTGATTACAGAACGACCAGAATAGTCAACACGTTTACCTAACAGGTTTTGACGGAAACGACCTTGTTTACCTTTGATCATATCAGCCAAAGATTTCAGAGGACGTTTGTTAGAGCCTGTAATTGCACGACCGCGACGACCGTTATCTAATAACGCATCAACAGACTCTTGTAACATACGTTTTTCGTTACGTACGATAATGTCTGGAGCTGCTAAATCTAGCAGGCGTTTTAAACGGTTATTACGGTTGATAACGCGACGATATAAATCGTTCAAGTCAGAAGTCGCAAAACGACCACCATCAAGTGGAACCAGTGGACGTAAGTCTGGTGGTAACACTGGCAGTACAGTTAAGATCATCCACTCAGGTTTATTGCCTGATTGCATGAATGCTTCAAGTAACTTGATACGTTTAGTCAGTTTCTTACGTTTAGTTTCAGAGTTAGTCTCATTTAACTCTTCACGTAGCGTTTCACACTCTTGTTCCAGATCCATGCTCTGTAACAAGTTCTGAACAGCTTCAGCACCCATCTTCGCATCAAATTCATCACCGAATTCTTCTAATGCATCGAGGTATTGCTCTTCTGTTAAGATTTGGCCACGTTCAAGGCTGGTCATACCGCCTTCAACAACAACATAAGATTCAAAATACAGTACACGTTCAATATCGCGCAGTGGCATATCCAACAGCAGACCGATACGGGACGGCAGTGATTTCAAGAACCAGATGTGCGCCACTGGAGAAGCTAATTCGATGTGACCCATACGTTCACGACGAACTTTAGTTTGTGTGACTTCAACGCCACACTTCTCACAGATAACACCACGGTGTTTTAAACGTTTGTATTTACCACACAAACATTCGTAATCTTTTACTGGTCCGAAAATACGGGCACAGAAAAGGCCGTCACGTTCTGGTTTGAACGTACGGTAGTTAATTGTTTCTGGCTTTTTAACTTCACCAAATGACCATGAACGGATCATATCAGGTGATGCCAGAGCAATTTTGATCGCATCAAACTCTTCGGTCTTGGTTTGCGCTTTCAGAAACTTTAATAAGTCTTTCACGAAATGGCTCCTGTCGGAGTTAGACCTGCCAGGCAAATGACCCCTGTCATTCACCCCTTTAAACCAGTGTAGTCACTGTTTAGCAGACTGCCATATTTAGCAGTCTGCTTTCATGGAATACGTTATTCGTCTTCCAATTCGATGTTGATACCCAGTGAACGGATCTCTTTCAACAATACGTTGAACGACTCAGGCATACCTGGTTCCATCTGATGGTTACCATCAACAATGTTTTTGTACATTTTGGTACGACCGTTAACGTCATCCGACTTAACAGTAAGCATTTCTTGTAGCGTGTAAGCCGCACCGTATGCTTCCAGTGCCCATACTTCCATCTCCCCGAAACGCTGTCCACCAAACTGTGCTTTACCACCAAGAGGTTGCTGAGTAACTAAGCTGTACGAACCGGTAGAACGGGCGTGCATCTTGTCATCAACTAAGTGGTTCAGTTTCAGCATGTACATGTAACCTACAGTTACTGGACGTTCGAATTGTTCACCTGTACGACCATCGAAAAGTGTAATCTGACCAGAAGTTGGAAGATCTGCTAATTTCAGCATCTCTTTAATTTCCATCTCTTCTGCACCATCGAACACAGGTGTTGCAGTTGGCATACCTTTTTTCAGGTTCTCAGCCAAACGTAACACTTCTTCATCACTGAAGGTGTCCAAATCAACTTTCTGACGAGGTGCCATACCCAGATCATAAGCTTTCTGGATAAATTCACGTAACTTAGCCACTTCTTGTTGCTGTTTCAGCATCGCATTGATTTTATCACCGATACCTTTAGCAGCCATACCCAAGTGAGTTTCAAGGATCTGACCAATGTTCATACGTGATGGTACACCCAGTGGGTTCAGTACGAGGTCAACAGGATTACCGTTTTCATCGTATGGCATGTCTTCAATTGGGTTAATCTTAGAGATAACACCCTTGTTACCATGACGACCCGCCATCTTATCACCAGGTTGGATCTGACGTTTAACAGCCAGATAAACCTTAACAATCTTCAATACACCCGGTGCTAAATCATCACCTTGAGTGATCTTACGACGCTTAGCTTCCAGTTTCTTCGCGAATTCAGCTTTCAGTTCATCATACTGTTCAGCTAATTGTTCTAACTGGTTTTGCTTCTCTTCATCAGCAAGACCCAGTTCTAACCAACGTTCACGAGGTAGTTTATCTAATTTGTCAGCTTCAATACCGCCGGCAATCAGAACGCCACGAATACGTGCAAAAAGACCCGCTTCAAAGATACGTAACTCTTCTGTTAAGTCTTTTTTAACTTCACGTAATTGTGATTCTTCGATTTCTAATGCACGTTTGTCTTTTTCTACGCCATCACGGGTGAAGACTTGTACATCAATAACTGTACCAGACACACCGTTAGGAACACGCAGAGAAGAATCTTTAACATCAGATGCTTTTTCACCGAAGATAGCACGTAGCAGTTTCTCTTCTGGAGTCAGTTGAGTTTCACCTTTCGGTGTTACTTTACCTACCAGAATATCACCGCCTTTCACTTCAGCACCGATATAAACGATACCTGATTCATCCAGTTTAGATAACGCAGCTTCACCAACATTAGGAATATCTGCAGTGATCTCTTCAGGCCCTAACTTAGTATCACGAGACACACAAGCAAGTTCTTGAATATGGATAGTTGTGAAACGGTCTTCTTGAACAACACGCTCAGATACAAGGATGGAGTCCTCGTAGTTATAACCATTCCATGGCATAAATGCCACGCGCATGTTTTGACCTAATGCAAGTTCACCAAGGTCTGTTGATGGACCATCGGCAAGTACATCACCACGTTCAACAGGTTCACCTAAAGAAACACAAGGTGTTTGGTTAATACATGTGTTTTGGTTAGAGCGGGTATATTTAGTTAAGCTGTAAATATCAATGCCTGCTTCACCAGCATAAGTCTCATCTTCGTTTACTTTGATAACGATACGAGAAGCATCAACATACTGAACAGTACCACCACGTTTTGCTACCGCAGTAACACCGGAGTCAACCGCTACAGCACGTTCCATACCTGTACCTACCAGTGGTTTATCACCACGAAGTGTAGGAACAGCCTGACGTTGCATGTTCGCACCCATCAATGCACGGTTGGCGTCATCGTGTTCAAGGAATGGGATCAGTGAAGCACCGACAGAAACAACCTGTTGAGTTGAAACGTCCATGTACTGAACTTGATCACGACTAAATAAACTTGACTCACCTTTATGACGGCAAGTTACTAATTCTTCTACGAAGTGGCCATCATCATCTAATACGGAGTTAGCCTGAGCAATGATGAAGTTACCTTCTTCAATTGCAGACAGATAGTGGATTTCATCTGTTACAGCGTTGTTTTCTACAACACGGTAAGGCGTTTCTAAGAATCCGTACTCGTTAGTCTGTGCATAAACAGATAATGAGTTAATCAGACCGATATTTGGACCTTCAGGTGTTTCGATTGGACACACACGACCATAGTGAGTTGGGTGTACGTCTCGAACTTCGAAGCCTGCACGTTCACGAGTCAGACCACCAGGGCCTAATGCAGAAATACGACGTTTATGGGTAATTTCTGACAGCGGGTTGTTCTGATCCATAAACTGCGATAACTGGCTAGAGCCAAAGAACTCTTTAACTGCAGCAGAAATCGGTTTTGCGTTGATCATATCTTGTGGCATTAATGCATCAAGATCACCTAAAGATAGACGCTCTTTAACTGCACGTTCAACACGCACCAGACCAACACGGAATTGGTTTTCAGCCATTTCGCCAACAGAACGAATACGACGGTTACCTAAGTGGTCGATATCGTCCACTTCACCTTTACCATTACGGATATCAATCAGTTTTTTCATCACTTCAATGATATCTTCTTGGCTTAAGATGCCAGAACCTTCAACTTCTTCGCGACCTAAAGAGCGGTTGAATTTCATGCGACCAACCGCAGAGAGATCATAACGATCTTCTGAGAAGAATAAGTTCTCAAATAAGTTTTCTGCCGCTTCGCGAGTTGGTGGTTCACCAGGACGCATCATGCGATAGATTTCAACTAATGCGCTTAAACGATCGTTGGTAGGATCGACGCGGATAGTTTCTGAAATATAAGCACCATGATCTAAATCGTTGGTAAACAGTGTTTCAATGGTTTTATGACCAGCTTGACTTAAGCGAGCTAACACATCTAAAGAGATTTCCATGTTAGCAGCACAAATCAATTCACCTGTCGCTTCATCAATATAGTCACGAGCCACTACTTTACCTGCGATGTATTCAACAGGTACTTCGATACGCTCAATTTGTTCTTTTTCTAACTGACGAATATGACGAGCAGTAATACGGCGACCTTTTTCGACATAAACTTTGCCGTTTGCTTCAATATCAAATGAAGCTGTTTCACCACGCAGACGCTCAGGAACTAACGTCATCATCAGTTTATTATTACTGATTTCAAACGTTGTTTTCTCGAAGAACAGATTTAAGATGTCTTCGGTGCTGTAGTTCATTGCGCGTAAAATGATAGTCGCTGGTAATTTACGACGACGGTCAATACGGACAAAAAGATTATCTTTAGGGTCGAATTCGAAGTCTAACCATGAACCACGATAAGGAATAATACGTGCGTTATACAGTACTTTACCTGAAGAGTGCGTTTTACCTTTATCGCTATCAAAGAACACACCAGGGCTACGATGTAACTGGGAAACAATAACACGCTCAGTACCATTGATAACAAAAGTACCATTATCGGTCATTAATGGGATTTCACCCATATAGACTTCTTGTTCTTTGATGTCTTTAACGGTGCCTTCTGGGGCTTCACGTTCATAAATGACCAGACGCAGTTTTACACGTAATGGTGCAGAATAAGTTACACCACGGATCTGACATTCTTTAACATCAAAAACAGGCTCGCCAAGGCGGTAGCTGACATATTGCAGTTCAGCATTGCCGCTGTAGCTTTGGATTGGAAATACGGAACGGAAAGCCGCTTCCAGCCCATTTTGACCATCAGGATCTTGCTCGATAAACTTCTGGAACGAGTCAAGTTGGATAGAAAGGAGATAGGGAACATCCAGAACTTGTGGACGTTTACCAAAATCCTTACGAATACGTTTTTTCTCGGTATAGGAGTAAACCATAGGGTTCCTCAGCTCGCTGAAAAGTGACCCACTCTGCCTGCCCTTGTTATTAAGGGTGACACGACATTCATCTAACACTGTTTTTTTGTAGGTAGGAAAATAAAATTTTCCATAATACTTATTGCTATTACTCTTAAATCATTTCATTGCATTGCGCACACTACCGAGCTTTTGGAAAAACGTGGATCGTAGTGGCTAACACAGTATATTAAGTCGTCAATAGCAAAAAATATTGAGGTAAAGAGGAAGCCAAAAAAGTGTGAAAAAGCTACTCTTACCTTACAGCGCAAAAAGGCTGGTGACCAAAAAATCACCAGCCATCAGCCGTTAGGCTGCTCTCTGGGAAGTTAAATTACTTAACTTCAACCTCAGCACCTGCTTCTTCCAGAGCTTTCTTCAGAGCTTCAGCATCATCTTTGCTTACGCCTTCTTTCAGAGCTGCTGGAGCAGATTCTACTAAGTCTTTAGCTTCTTTCAGACCAAGACCGGTAGCGCCACGTACTGCTTTGATTACTGCTACTTTGTTACCGCCGATACCTTTCAGGATAACGTCGAATTCAGTTTTTTCTTCAGCAGCTTCTGCTGGACCCGCAGCAACAGCAACAGCTGCAGCAGCAGATACACCGAATTTTTCTTCCATCATAGTGATCAGTTCAACAACGTCCATTACAGACATTTCAGCAACTGCATTTAAGATATCGTCTTTAGAGATAGACATAACAATTGTTCCTAAAATTCAGAAAAAGTTTATACGTAGTAAAGCAACGAAGGAAATTGGCTATTAAGCAGCTTCTTTCTGATCGCGCAGTGCAGCCAGAGTACGAACCAGTTTGCCGGCAGCGGCTTCTTTCATGGTTGACATCAGGCGTGCGATTGCTTCTTCGTAAGTTGGTAGTGTAGCCAGGCGATCAATGTTTGAACCTGGGATAAACTCACCTTCAAAGGCAGCCGCTTTAATCTCGAATGCTGGGTTCGCTTTCGCGAAATCTTTGAACAGACGAGCTGCAGCGCCCGGGTGTTCAGAAGAGAAAGCAATCAAGGTAGGACCAACAAATGCGTCTTTCAGCACTTCATAAGAAGTACCTTCAACAGCGCGACGTAGCAATGTGTTACGTACTACACGTACAGTAACACCAGCTTCACGACATGCTTTACGCAGTTCAGTCATTTTATCTACAGTTACACCACGGGAATCCGCAACAACTGCAGACAGCGCGCCTTTGGCAACTTCGCTGACTTCAGCAACAATCGCTTGTTTGTCTTGAAGATTTAGTGCCATTAGCTTCTTGCTCCTGGATTAACCGAGTAAAAACTCGGGACTCACATCACTTATTGCCACAATGGAAATAAGCGCTAAAACACGGTGAGCAGAATCCAGAATATAAAATTCTTTTTGGCTCTCTCACCGTCTACGCAGGAAAATTAAGTAATTACTTACACCTGCGGTCTTGGACGGGGTCTGGATAGGCCAGACTCCAACCGAATTTGGGAATTTAGTTATGTTGACTCACATTCAAAATACAACATAGCTAAACTCAAGGCGTCAAATTCTATACAAATTTGACGCCAAGGTAAAGTCTTTTATGACTTTTAGTCTAATCGAGGATTAAACTGTCGCGCTTAAGCTTGCTTGATCAATAGCAACACCTGCACCCATAGTGGTAGACAGGCTTACTTTCTTGATATAAACGCCTTTAGCTGAAGATGGTTTTGCTTTTTTCAGCGCAACCAGCAGAGCTTCTAAGTTTTCTTTCAACTGAGCTTCGTTGAAATCAACTTTACCGATAGTGGTATGGATAATACCATTTTTGTCGTTACGGTAACGAACCTGACCAGCTTTAGCATTTTTAACAGCTTCAGCAACGTTAGGTGTTACAGTACCCACTTTCGGGTTTGGCATTAAGCCACGTGGACCAAGGATTTGGCCTAATTGACCAACAACGCGCATTGCATCTGGAGATGCAATTACAACGTCAAAGTCCATTTCGCCAGCTTTAACTTTAGCAGCTAAGTCATCCATACCGACTAATTCTGCACCAGCTTCTTTAGCAGCTTCTGCATTTGCACCTTGTGCGAATACAGCAACGCGAACTGAACGACCAGTACCGTGTGGCAGAACAGTAGCACCACGAACGTTTTGGTCTGATTTACGAGCATCGATGCCGAGGTTAACAGCAACATCAACACTTTCAACAAATTTAGCTGTAGCTAACTCTTTCAATAAAGCAACTGCTTCATTGATTTCGTACTGTTTCACTACATCTACTTTTTCACGGATATTGCGCATGCGCTTGGTTAGTTTAGCCATCAGATTAGTCCTCCACTACCAGGCCCATGGAACGAGCAGTACCTTCAATTGAACGCATCATAGCTTCAACATCAGCACCAGTCAGATCCGCAGCTTTAGTTTCTGCAATTTCACGAACTTGAGCAGTAGTTACTTTACCTACTTTCTCTTTGTTCGGTTTGCCAGAACCTGATTTCACGCCCGCCGCTTTCTTCAGCAGAATCGCTGCTGGAGGAGTTTTAGTAACGAAAGTGAAAGAACGGTCTGCGTAAACTGTAATAACAACAGGGATTGGTAAACCTTTTTCTACGCTTTCAGTTTTAGCGTTGAATGCTTTACAGAATTCCATGATGTTAACACCTTGTTGACCCAGAGCTGGACCAACTGGTGGACTTGGATTAGCCATACCTGCTGCAACTTGCAGTTTGATATAGGCTTGGACTTTCTTAGCCATTAATTAATTCCTCAATGTGGGTATATCGCCCGGCTAGGGCTCCCCGATTTACTTTGCTTTGTCTCATGACAAAACAACTCAAAACGAAAGGTGGAAAATTGTAGTGAACTTTTCCACCTTTTGCAAGAAAGGCGAGTAAAAAGGTTTAACCTTTTTCAACCTGACTAAAGTCTAATTCCACTGGGGTCGCACGACCAAAGATAGAAACAGACACTTTCAGGCGACTTTTCTCGTAATCAACTTCTTCAACAACACCGTTAAAGTCAGCAAATGGACCATCACTAACACGAACCATTTCACCTGGTTCAAACAGTGTTTTAGGACGTGGTTTGTCACCAACTTGTTGTAGACGATTCATGATCGCATCAACTTCTTTATCACTAATTGGTGCAGGTCTGTCTGAAGTACCGCCAATAAAACCCATGACTCTTGGCACATTACGCACAAGATGCCAAGTTGCATCATTCATGACCATTTGGACAAGAACATAGCCTGGGAAAAATTTACGCTCACTTTTACGGCGCTGTCCGCTACGGATCTCAACAACTTCTTCTGTTGGAACCATAACTTCGCCAAATGAGTCTTCCATTTCGTTTAATTTGATATGTTCACGCAGAGACTGTGCTACACGGCCTTCGAAGCCTGAAAAGGCTTGAATAACATACCAGCGTTTTTTAGGAGAATCAGTCATGAACACCTCACAGGCCAGTAATAAATGAAACTAAACGAACCAGAATGCCATCCAGTCCCCAAAGAACCAATGACACAATAGCCGTCACCGCAGCAACGATTAATGTTGTCTGCAATGTTTCTTGACGCGTTGGCCATACTACCTTACGCATTTCAATTCGAGCTTCGCGAGCAAATGCTAGTGTTGCTTTACCTTGTGTTGTCCACAACGCAACTCCGCCCGCAGCCGCGAACAGAATAACAACCGCTAAAGCCCGCAACGCAAGGTTAAATTCACGATAAAGATAGTTGCCACCCACTGCTACTACCAGCAATAAGACGGTAATGATCCACTTAGCGATATCACCACCGCGTTTGCTATCTTGAGCTCCGCTATTCGCACTCATAAATTAACCTGTCCATATGATGTAAATAAATAGCCAGCTTGCCTCGCAAGAGCAAAACAAATCAGACTAACCATAAATAAACTATGATTGCATCTGACACAGCGTCATATCTCTATGACATTCGTATCTGCAAGATACTGGACTCAATTCGTTGTATCAGAGCCTATCTCACCAATAATTTCCAGAAAACTAGTGATGAGATAGGTTCTTTTTCAAACAACGCATAAAAAGGGCATCAATTGATGCCCTTCTTTAGGAAAATTACCGAGTAATTAACCTAATACTTTAGCAACAACACCCGCACCTACTGTACGGCCACCTTCACGGATTGCGAAGCGTAAACCTTCGTCCATTGCGATTGGGTGGATCAGTTCAACGATCATGTTCACGTTGTCGCCTGGCATTACCATTTCTACGCCTTCTGGTAATTCGATAGTACCAGTTACGTCAGTTGTACGGAAGTAGAACTGTGGACGGTAGCCTTTGAAGAATGGTGTGTGACGACCACCTTCATCTTTGCTCAGAATATAAACTTCTGATTCAAATTTGTTGTGTGGGTTGATTGAGCCTGGTTTCGCCAGTACTTGTCCACGTTCGATTTCTTCACGTTTTGTACCACGCAGTAGAACACCTACGTTCTCACCTGCACGACCTTCGTCAAGTAATTTACGGAACATTTCAACGCCAGTACAAGTTGTTTTGGTGGTTTCTTTGATACCAACAATCTCAACTTCATCACCTACTTTGATGATACCACGCTCTACACGACCAGTAACTACTGTACCACGGCCTGAGATTGAGAATACATCTTCGATTGGTAACAGGAATGGTTTGTCAATTGCACGCTCTGGCTCTGGGATATAAGAATCCAGTGCTTCTGCTAATTCAACAATTTTTGCTTCCCACTCTGCTTCGCCTTCCAGTGCTTTCAGCGCTGAACCACGGATTACTGGAGTGTCATCACCTGGGAAATCGTATTGAGACAGAAGTTCACGAACTTCCATTTCAACTAATTCTAACAGCTCTTCATCATCTACCATGTCACATTTGTTCAGGAATACGATGATGTAAGGAACACCAACCTGACGACCTAACAGGATGTGCTCACGAGTTTGTGGCATTGGACCATCAGTTGCTGCTACTACCAGAATAGCTCCGTCCATTTGCGCAGCACCAGTGATCATGTTTTTAACATAGTCGGCGTGACCTGGGCAGTCTACGTGTGCGTAGTGGCGAGTTGGAGTATCGTATTCTACGTGTGAAGTAGAGATGGTGATACCACGCGCTTTTTCTTCTGGCGCATTATCGATTTGGTCGAATGCACGAGCAGCACCACCGTAAGTTTTAGCTAAAACTGTAGTGATTGCAGCAGTCAGAGTTGTTTTACCGTGGTCAACGTGGCCGATAGTACCAACGTTAACGTGCGGTTTTGAACGTTCAAATTTTTCTTTAGACA
>NZ_CAWQNB010000029.1:0-187828 GCF_963896135.1 Proteus sp. G2609
CACATAACACGTATCTCTTAGGTAAGGAGGTGATCCAACCGCAGGTTCCCCTACGGTTACCTTGTTACGACTTCACCCCAGTCATGAATCACAAAGTGGTAAGCGCCCTCCCGAAGGTTAAGCTACCTACTTCTTTTGCAACCCACTCCCATGGTGTGACGGGCGGTGTGTACAAGGCCCGGGAACGTATTCACCGTAGCATTCTGATCTACGATTACTAGCGATTCCGACTTCATGGAGTCGAGTTGCAGACTCCAATCCGGACTACGACAGACTTTATGAGTTCCGCTTGCTCTCGCGAGGTCGCTTCTCTTTGTATCTGCCATTGTAGCACGTGTGTAGCCCTACTCGTAAGGGCCATGATGACTTGACGTCATCCCCACCTTCCTCCGGTTTATCACCGGCAGTCTCCTTTGAGTTCCCACCATTACGTGCTGGCAACAAAGGATAAGGGTTGCGCTCGTTGCGGGACTTAACCCAACATTTCACAACACGAGCTGACGACAGCCATGCAGCACCTGTCTCAGCGTTCCCGAAGGCACTCCTCTATCTCTAAAGGATTCGCTGGATGTCAAGAGTAGGTAAGGTTCTTCGCGTTGCATCGAATTAAACCACATGCTCCACCGCTTGTGCGGGCCCCCGTCAATTCATTTGAGTTTTAACCTTGCGGCCGTACTCCCCAGGCGGTCGATTTAACGCGTTAGCTCCAGAAGCCACGGTTCAAGACCACAACCTCTAAATCGACATCGTTTACAGCGTGGACTACCAGGGTATCTAATCCTGTTTGCTCCCCACGCTTTCGCACCTGAGCGTCAGTCTTTGTCCAGGGGGCCGCCTTCGCCACCGGTATTCCTCCACATCTCTACGCATTTCACCGCTACACATGGAATTCTACCCCCCTCTACAAGACTCTAGCCAACCAGTTTCAGATGCAATTCCCAAGTTAAGCTCGGGGCTTTCACATCTGACTTAATTGACCGCCTGCGTGCGCTTTACGCCCAGTAATTCCGATTAACGCTTGCACCCTCCGTATTACCGCGGCTGCTGGCACGGAGTTAGCCGGTGCTTCTTCTGCGGGTAACGTCAATTGACAAGGGTATTAACCTTATCACCTTCCTCCCCGCTGAAAGTACTTTACAACCCTAAGGCCTTCTTCATACACGCGGCATGGCTGCATCAGGCTTGCGCCCATTGTGCAATATTCCCCACTGCTGCCTCCCGTAGGAGTCTGGGCCGTGTCTCAGTCCCAGTGTGGCTGATCATCCTCTCAGACCAGCTAGAGATCGTCGCCTAGGTGAGCCTTTACCCCACCTACTAGCTAATCCCATATGGGTTCATCCGATAGTGCAAGGTCCGAAGAGCCCCTGCTTTGGTCCGTAGACATTATGCGGTATTAGCCACCGTTTCCAGTAGTTATCCCCCTCTATCGGGCAGATCCCCATACATTACTCACCCGTCCGCCGCTCGTCAGCAAGAAAGCAAGCTTTCTCCTGTTACCGCTCGACTTGCATGTGTTAGGCCTGCCGCCAGCGTTCAATCTGAGCCATGATCAAACTCTTCAATTAAAAGTGTTTGATGCTCAAAGAAATCGAAAACTTAGCTTATTCATTATATGAATTAACTTGTTAGTCACTCTTCAAGACTTGATACATCTAATTTTTTAGAAGATATCGTCTCTGCGAGTGCCCACACAGATTGTCTGATAATTTGTTAAAGAGCAGTGCAACTATCGCTGCCGTTTCCGGTCTTCTGCGTTGTTGCGAGGAGGTGCATTCTACATCTTCCTCATTCAGTGTCAAGCGCTAATTTATCAGGCTTTTCACTTTTTCTTTTGTTCTCTCAACCGGTTCGCTTAGCGCCCTGTGCCGTGACAACGAGGGCGCATTATAGGGAGTTTTGTGAAGCTGGCAACACTTTTTTTTGATTTTTTTACCGACCGTTTAATTTTCCAACAAATTTAACTTAAAGCGCCAATTTTCTGAGCATTTTAAAGCCAAAATCGGCTAAAACCGGTTTTAATAATTCACTATACTCATCTTCTTTAAGACAGTAAGCAAAACTAATTTCTTTTGAACCTCTGATTTTATCTTGATTTACAACTAACCACGCAGTTCTTCTTGCAATTGCACCACCAGAATCAATAATTCGAGTACCATCAGGCAAAACAGAAAGTAACTCTTCTTCTAATAGAGGAAAATGGGTACACCCTAATACTACCGTATCTGGTGGCTCTTTCATTTTAAGCCAAGGGGCTAAAATTCTACGTAGCTCATCGCATGACACCTTTTCGCCATGCAGTTTTTTTTCAGCCAACTCCACCAGCTCTGCTGAACCTAATAGATGCACTTTACACTCTGTCGCAAAGCGTTCGATAAGCTCATGAGTATAAGGTCGCTTAACCGTTGCTCTTGTGGCTAATAGACCGACCACACCATTACAGGTAAGTTTTGCTGCAGGTTTAATCGCAGGAACAACACCAACAATGGGGATATCAGTAAATTTAGCACGTAAAGCAGGCAGACTTACTGTACTTGCTGTATTACAAGCGATCACAATCGCTGCTAACTCATGCTGTTGCGCGACAGCACTGACGATACGAACGACACGCTCAATAATAAACTCTTGTGGTTTCTCACCATAAGGAAATGCTTCATTATCGAAAACATAGATATAGTGAGCATCCGGCAGTTTTTCACGGATCTCTCGATAAATAGATAAACCGCCAACCCCTGAGTCAAAAACTAAGACAGTGGGATTAGCGGTAGATTGTGCATCAGAAGTTGTAGCTTCCGGTGAGGAAATATTCACGTCCTGGCGTGCGATAGCCATAAGCTGTCTCATAATCTTTATCAAACAGGTTGGCTATTCTACCACGAATTGAGAGATGAGATGTAATAGGATATGACGCAGTTAAATCCCAAAGACTTACCCCACCTAGTTTTATTCTTTTCGTAGGATATTGGTTAAAGTCCGTATCATAGCGCTTTCCTATATATTGATAATTAATTCCAATATCTATATCTGCGATATTCCAATCTACTTGATACTTAAGCTGTTGCTTTGCTCTTCTGCTTAATAGTTTATTATCACTATCTCTAGCATCAAGGTACTGCAATGTTAATTGATGATGTAATAATCCAGTATCCATCTCACCAACCCATTCAGCACCTTTTATTTTAGCTTTATTGTAATTAATGTAAGTGTTATCTCTAAAAGCAATCAGATTATCAATATCATTTTGATATAGAGATAAACGCCAATCAATCCCTTGAGTTAACCCTTCAACGCCCACTTCCCACTGCTTACTTTTCTCTGGTTTTAAGTTGGGATTACCTTTTGTGTTCCATGCAGGATTATCCGCATAAAGTTGCCCCAATGTAGGAGCCTTAAATGCCGTACCATAAGAAGCAATTACTCGATAGTTATCGACGAACTCCCAACTTGCACTGGTTTGCCATGTAGTATGCCAGTTAAATTCATCGTGGTGATCAGAACGAATAGCACCTTCGACGATAACTGAACTAAGTTGTTTTTGAGATGTGAGATATAGCCCAGTATTATCAATTGTTCTTTGATGAGGTACTGATGCTGAATTCGCTTCAATCGTTTGTCTTTGCCAATCCATTCCAGCGCTGATCATGCCACTTGGAATTAAAAAGGTGTTCCCCCATTGAACATTATATTGTTTAGAATTATCTACAGAAGAGCCCTTACCATCACGGCCATTTGTTGAAATGTAGTTATAGTCTTTAGTTTGGCTATACACCGTAATTAATTGACTAAAATAGGAATCACCACTGAACTTAATACCCGCTTCATAATTACGATTATAAGTTTTACTTTGATCTGTATTACCGGGATAAGATGCAACATAAGTAGTACGATTATCATAACCATACCCTTTCATGTAGCCTTGAAAGTTATCATTAAAAATATGGTCGATACCAAACCAATAGGATTTATTCATAAATCCATGTCTGTCATGAAAAGGGGCGGCAACAGGGACAGAATCATCCGTTGCATGTATTCCCTTAGTATAAGTATATCCACCTGCCGCAGATAATGTGGTTCTCTCACCTACCTTTTGTTGTATTGAACCATTGTAATTTTGATATCCATGGCTTCCTATTCCTGCATTTAACGTTAAGCCATCATTTGGGCGTTTCGTTATAAAATTAATGACCCCACCAATCGCATCGGAGCCATAAACAGCCGAACGAGGGCCTCTTATATATTCAATACGTTGTACTAAAGAAAGAGGCAGTTGACTCATATCGTAAGAGCCAGAAATCCCTGCTTGGTTAGTACGTACACCATCAATTAATATTAATACATGTCTTGAGTCAGTTCCTCGCACAAAGACTGAACTCATCTGCCCTATACCACCACTTTGTGCTACATCAATCCCTGGCATTCTACGCAATACATCAAGCACACTATTGCTCTGCCAGCGATCGATCTGTTCACGATCAACAATAGTCACTGGCGCTAAAATAGAGGAGGTAGGTTGTTGAAAACGATTAGCAGTCACACTCAATGTATTATCAGCCTGTGCAAATAGGTTGAAACTGCTCGTCATAACACTTAAAGCAACACTTGAAAGAAAAAATACTTTTTTATTATTCATGAAATCTGCATCCAACAGAAATAAGTAGCAGGATGCCGCCAAAATTAAATAAAACGCGTACTTAATTTTACATGCGACAAATGTTCGGCAGGTCTTCGGACTCTAGGTTAAATACTCTGAGCATTTAAGATAATGACTTCCCACAGCACTGATTTTGGTGCATTGCAGTGTCTTTTATTATCCTTGATCCTATTACCGCTGCGCGTCAGTTCTGGCTTTGCACCAGATTCCCTTTTCACTCCATATCGGAGACCGAATCGCTATGCTACGATGCCAACTTCACTGAGTCCAGAAATTGAACATGAAGAATACTGGACATCTTCATGAGGATCTCTACAATTTCGCTCGCTTAACTTTATTACTGCCAAAAACAAGGCGAGATACCATGCAAAATTCATTACCAACGCAAACATACCAGTCTCAACTGAATGAAAAGACCGAACGCCTACAAAAGATGATGGCTCCTTTTAATGCGCCTAATGTGGAAGTTTTTTCATCACCAGAACAACATTATCGTATGCGTGCAGAATTTCGCATCTGGCATGAGCAGGACGCTCTGTATCATATTATGTTTGATCAAGAGACTAAGCAGCGTATCCGCGTTGACCAATTTCCAGTGGCGAGTCAACTGATTAATCAGATGATGGTAGCTTTATTGGCAGAAATAAAAGATAAACCAACACTGCGCCATAAATTATTTCAAATTGATTATCTTTCAACCTTAAGCAATAAAATCATTGTATCGTTGTTATATCACAAAAAAATTGATGAGACTTGGCAACAAGAAGCGACAGCATTACGCCAAACATTAATTGCTCAGGGGTTTGATGTGCAATTAATTGGCCGTGCATATAAAACTAAAATTATGCTCGATAATGATTTTGTCGATGAAGTATTACCTGTTGCTGGTCAACAGATGATCTATCGTCAAGTAGAAAATAGCTTTACCCAACCTAATGCACAGGTCAATATTAAGATGTTGGAATGGGCACTATCAGTCACTGAAAACTCAACCGGTGATCTGTTAGAGCTTTATTGTGGTAACGGCAATTTCTCTCTCGCCCTTGCGCGTAATTTTAAGCGAGTGCTGGCCACTGAGATAGCGAAGCCTTCAGTGCATGCAGCGCAATATAATATCGCGATGAACCATATTGATAATGTTAAAATTATTCGTATGTCAGCAGAAGATTTTACTCAAGCAATGAATGGCGTAAGGGAATTTAAACGCTTAGAAGGGATTAATCTACAAGATTACCAATGTGAAACTATTTTTGTTGACCCACCACGCAGTGGTTTGGATGAGAAAACTATTGAGTTGGTTAAGAATTACTCGCGCATTTTATATATCTCTTGTAATCCGCAGACTCTGTGCCAGAATTTAGAAACGCTGATCAAAACTCACAAAATCAGTAAGTTAGCACTTTTTGACCAATTCCCTTACACCCATCATATGGAATGTGGTGTGTTATTAGAGAAAAGATAACTTTTAGTTTTAGAAGTTATAGCAGAAATTACCACCAAAACCCCAATAAAAACAAAACACCAGTAAGTGCACTTACTGGTGTCAAAATCTCGCTGTGTTTACAACCAAAAGCTGATAACAATTAATATTGCTCTGCTTGCGATGCTTTCTCAGCGTCTTCTTCCTGTTCACGTAGACGTTTACGCTGTTTAATTTGACGATAAATCCATAGAGCAATAATCACAATACATACAGAAGAGAAGAAGTTAGAGCCCATTTCAGGGTTAGAGGTTTTTAAATAAGCATTGTAACCAAATAGCCCTAATAAAAAGAATGAGAAAATTAACTTAGGCATACCATCAGTCATTGGTTGATTTAAATAACGTTGGTATAAGCAGTAAACAGCTAGAACTAAACTAATCAGTGGAAAAATAGACCAAGGTCCAGTAAGTGGGTTAAATAAAGTTGAGTAACTACCATGTAAAGCAACACCGATAACTACGGAAAGTAATAGTGTGCTTTTTTCACAGCGATTTTGTTCCATCATTTATCTCCTTTCTGATGCATTTTTTTCTTTATTTCGGGGTTATTTTGTAGAGGTGTTTCTAAATCACGTCGATACCAATAGTAAGCGCCTTTGGCAATCATCCGTAGTTGTATTACTAATCTTTCTTCTAATTGTTGGCGTTTTTCAATATCAATATCTAATGCTTCTGCCCCTGCACTAAATACGATAGTCACCATCGCTTCAGCCTGCATTTCAGTAAAATAACGAGGCATATTACTTTCTTGCTCAAGGTAGTCTGCCAGTTCTGCAATAAAATGTTGGATCTCTCGTGCGACAGCGGCACGAAATTCAGCAGATGTGCCAGAGCGTTCACGTAACAATAATCGAAAAGCATTCGGATTATTACCAATAAATTCCATAAAGGTAGAAACCGATGTACGGATCACACTTCCACCTTTAGCGATACGCTGTCGTGCTTGTCGCATCAATTGACGTAGCATCAGTCCACTTTCATCGACCATAGTTAACCCCAACTCATCAACATCTTTAAAATGACGATAAAATGAGGTAGGTGCAATACCCGCTTCTCGCGCCACTTCTCGTAAGCTTAGGCTAGTAAAACTACGTTCTGCACTGAGTTGGCTAAAAGCTGCTTCAATCAAAGAACGGCGGGTTTTTTCTTTTTGTTTCGCTCTGATGCCAATATTATTACTCACAGCAATCCTGATAATCCAAATGTGGTTTATAACCAATATATCAAATTTTTACAGAAAATAAGTACGTACCGTTATCCATAACGACACATTCAGATAAAAAACTAAATAAAGTGTGACTAATGCCCCTAATGTCAATTGGGCTATTATTCATTCTAATGTTAATATGTCGTTGTCGTTTTGTATAAAACAGGTCTCTTCCTATGCAACATTCTCATTTCGATGCAATTGTAATCGGTTCAGGTCCTGGTGGTGAAGGCGCGGCCATGGGGCTGGTTAAACAAGGAAAACGCGTCGCCGTCATTGAACGTTATGATCAAGTCGGTGGTGGTTGTACTCACTGGGGAACTATCCCTTCAAAAGCTCTACGCCACGCGGTCAGTCGTATTATCGAGTTTAATCAAAACCCGCTCTATAGCGACCAATCTCGCCTGATCAACTCCTCTTTTTCTCAAATACTACGCCAAGCCAGCACGGTAATCAGTCAACAGACTAAAATGCGTCAAGGCTTCTACGAGCGTAATCATTGTACGATGTATTCAGGCGAAGCTACTTTTATTGATGATCATAGAATTAGCGTACGTTATCCTGATGGTACTTGTGATATTCTCAGTGCAGATAATTTTATTATTGCCACAGGCTCTCGCCCTTATTGCCCACCGGATGTTGATTTCTCACACTCTCGTATTTATAACAGCGATACCATACTCGACCTTGAGCATGAACCTCGCCATGTCATTATTTATGGTGCTGGGGTCATTGGTTGTGAATACGCTTCTATTTTCAGAGGTCTAAGAGTAAAAGTTGATTTAATTAATACTCGTGATCATCTACTGTCATTCCTTGATCAAGAAATGTCAGATGCACTCTCTTACCATTTTTGGAATAACGGTATTGTTATTCGACACAATGAAGAGTACGACACCATCGAAGGCGTTGATGATGGCGTTATTGTTCATCTAAAATCCGGTAAGAAAGTCAAAGCCGATTGTCTGCTTTATGCTAATGGTAGAACGGGTAATACCGATACGCTTGGTTTAGAAAATGTTGGGATCAAAACCGATAGCCGTGGACAAGTGGCAGTTAATGCGCATTATCAAACCAGTTGTGAACATATCTATGCAGTGGGTGATGTGATTGGCTATCCAAGCTTAGCCTCTGCGGCTTATGATCAAGGGCGCATTGCGGCACTTGCGCTTACCACTGGCACCTCGGAAACGCATTTAATTGAAGATATTCCAACGGGTATCTATACCATTCCAGAAATCAGCTCTGTGGGTAAAACGGAACAGCAACTCACCGCAATGAAGATCCCCTATGAGGTCGGTCGTTCACAATTTAAGCATCTTGCCAGGGCCCAAATTGCGGGTATGAATGTCGGTAGCTTAAAAATTCTTTTTCACCGTGAAACCAAGCAAATTTTAGGTATTCACTGCTTTGGCGAGCGCGCTGCTGAAATAATTCATATCGGCCAAGCAATTATGGAGCAGAAAGGAGAAGGCAATACTATCGAATACTTCGTTAATACCACCTTCAACTATCCAACCATGGCGGAAGCCTATCGCGTTGCTGCTTTAAATGGTTTAAATCGCTTATTTTGATGCTGCTTTCTTAGCCTCATAAAATGCGGTCATATGATCACGGATTGTCTCTGCTAATTGTTCATAACGATTACGCAAAGGCGATCCGGGGCGATAAGCCAAAATAATAGAACGTGATGGGTTAGGTGAAGTACAATCTAAATAGCAAACGCCATCGCGTTTTTGTGCTTGAGGTACCGCTAAATCAGGTAAAAGTGTAATACCACTTCCTGCAGCGACCATATTACGCAATGTTTCTAAACTAGTTGCTCTAAAATGGGTATCTTCTTTAGCCCCTGCTTGGAAACAAAAACCTAAAGCTTGATCACGTAAGCAATGCCCATCTTCTAACATTAATAAACGTTGGCCTGCTAAGTCCCCCATCGGCACTGATTTGCGATCATGCCATGGATGCTCATCATAAATAGCTAATTTCATCGGCTCTTCAAACAAAGGCACTTCTATAAAAGGGGCACTCTCTTTTACCATGGCTAAAATAGCACAGTCGAGTTTACCGCTATCTAACTGAGCTAATAAGCTATTGGTTTGTGCTTCGTGAAGATACATCTCTAACTTAGGGTAGTTTCTATGTAATTCGGGAATAATATGCGGTAATAAATAAGGTCCAACAGTAGGAATAAGCCCAATATGTAACGGCCCTGCCATACTCTCACCTTGTAGTGATGCCATTTCTTGTAGCACTTTCACTTCACGTAATACCGTTTTCGCTTGCTCTACTAGCAATAATCCCTGCTGGGTAAACAGTACTTTGCGACTGGTTCTTTCAAGTAACATAACGCCTAATTCGTCCTCAAGTTTACGAATTTGGCCACTTAATGTTGGCTGGCTCACATGGCAAGAATCTGCCGCACGGCGAAAATGTTTATGCTCAGCTAGAGCCACCAGATATTCCAAATCACGGATATTCATTGCAGATCCCATACTTATTACTGATAGTTAATAGCTATAGATAATATAACAACTGATAAATTTTTCTATCAATCGTGCGTTATTGTAACGTGATTTTTTCATCTTTTATCAATAAATGGTGATATATCAATTGATTAAACTATTATTATCGGTAAGCGTCCATAAAAAAGCAGGGCATGAACCACCCCGCTTTTTTTGAATAATCTGTCAGTTATACAATGGGATAAAACTACTCATCCATATTAAGCTGTTTTTTGGCCTCAGTAATGGCATAAGAAACCTGCTGTTGAGATACCCCTCCTTTTGCTAATCGTTTATCTAAACAAGATTGCAATGAAAGGATCTCGTAAACTTCAACGGTAATTTTGCTACTAAACTTCTGTAATTCAGATAGCGCCAATTCTTCAAGCGCTTTACCTTGCTCAATTGCACTAACAACAACTTCACCGACAATATGGTGAGCTTGGCGAAATGGCACCCCTTTTGCGACTAAATAATCAGCAAGCTCTGTCGCATTGGCATAACCTTGTTTTGCGGCCTCTTCACAACGAGGACGGCGAACCTGCAACCCATCAAGCACTAATGTTGCCATATGCAAACAATCAGACCAAGTATCAACGGCATCAAACAGCCCTTCTTTGTCTTCTTGCATATCTTTATTATAAGCAAGAGGCAACCCTTTTAGAGTCATCATCATTGCAGTTAATGCCCCTTGTACACGCCCGCACTTACCACGAATAAGTTCTAATGCATCAGGATTTTTCTTCTGTGGCATTAATGAAGAGCCAGAAGTGACTTTATCTGAAAGCTCAATAAAACCTGCTTCCCCACTATTAAAGAAAATCAAATCTTCAGCAAAACGAGAAAGATGCACCATACCAATAGCGGCCGCAGATAATAGCTCTAACACATGATCTCTATCTGATACGCTATCTAAACTATTGTTTGTTGCACTGGCAAAACCCAACCATTGAGCTAATTGTTCACGATCAATATCATAAGCGGTACCCGCCAAAGCGCCACTACCCAGTGGACTTACATCTAAACGCGTTAATGCATCCGCTAAACGACTCTCATCTCTTGCTAACATCTCTTTATAAGCTAAACACCAATGCGCAAAAGTGACGGGTTGAGCACGTTGTAAATGAGTATAACCGGGCATCACAGCATGTTGATTTTGCTCAGCGGTTACCACTAACGCCTTTTGTAATTCAATAATAGCCTGACGTAAGTGGACGACTTCTTCTTTACACCACAATTTTAAATCTGTCGCGACCTGATCATTACGGCTACGTCCAGTGTGCAACTTCTTACCTAAATCACCCACTTTGGCAATCAGTTTGCTCTCTACCCAACTATGAATATCTTCCGCATCACTTTGTAAAATAGAATGAGGATTAGCTGTTACTTCCTCAGACAGTTCATAAAGTGCCTGTTCAAGTTGAGCTTGTTCATCCTGCGATAAGACACCTACTGTGACTAACGCTTTAGACCAAGCTACTGAACCAAAGATATCTTGTTGTGCGAGTCGATAGTCAAACCGCAGTGAATCATTGAATTGTTTAAACCGTTGATCAGCTTGCTGACTAAAACGTCCACCCCAAAGTGCCATAATCACATCCTATTTTGTCTTTGTTAAAAGTCATGCTTGATAAAAATGTATAGAGTGATGCCTTTTGTCACATCACTCTTATTGGTCTCACCTTATTTCTTTTTACTTAATGCCCGAATACGTGATGGCAAAGAGTATAGGCGGATAAACCCTTCTGCATGGCTGTGATCATAGACTTCATCTTCACCAAAGGTGGCGAACTCTTCCGAGTAGAGGCTGTTGTCAGATTTTTTCTGAATAGCATTTACATGGCCTTTATAAAGCTCTAACACCACTTCGCCATTTACCTCTGTTGCCAGCGAGTCAGCGGCAGCTTGTAATGAAGCCCGAATTGGCGTAAACCAACGACCGTCATAAACAACATAAGACATTTCTAAACCCAACTGTTGACGCCATTTAAAAGCATCTCTATCCAAAACCAGTTGCTCAACACCACGCAGTGCCGCCATCATAATGGTGCCTCCCGGGGTTTCATAGCAACCGCGAGATTTCATACCGACCAGACGATTTTCCACAATATCAATACGACCAATACCGTGTTTTACGCCTAGCGTATTTAATGTAGCTAAACACTCATAAGGGGATTGAGCTTTGCCATTGATAGCAACCACTTCACCTGCTTTTACCGTTACAGAAACCTGTTCAGGTGTATCAGGGGCTTTTTTCGGATCTACCGTCCATGCCCAGCAATCTTCATTAGAAGCATTCCATGGACTTTCTAACACTCCGCCTTCTGTTGAGATATGCCATGCGTTTTCATCACGACTATAAATTTTCTCAAGTGTCGCCGTGGTTGGAATATGACGAACTTTTAGATAATCCAGTAGAGCTTCACGGGAGCGCAAGTCCCACTCTCTCCAAGGTGCAACCACTTTAAGTTGCGGTGCCAGTGCGGTATAAGTACTTTCAAAACGAACTTGGTCATTACCTTTACCTGTTGCGCCATGCGCCAAGGCATCAGCCCCGAGTTTTAATGCCAATTCAACTTGTGCTTTCGCAATCACAGGACGTGCCATTGAAGTGCCTAACAAATAGCTCCCTTCATATAATGCCCCTGTTTTTAATACTGGATACACATAGTCTTTAATAAATTCTTCTCTTAAATCAACCACATAGCATTCACTAGCCCCTGACGCCAATGCTTTTTGCTCTACGCCTTCCAGATCTTCACGGCTTTGTCCCACATCAGCAACAAACGCAACCACCTCGCAATTGTCATAATGCTCTTTTAACCAAGGGATGATAGCCGATGTGTCTAGACCACCTGAATATGCCAGTACAATTTTTTTAATACCTTTCGTCATAGTGATAACCTTTATTCTCAATTGTGTTTGTTTCGCCAATATACAAAGCGTTATGTGGTTGTGTTTAAGCTAAAATACGTGTCCCGATCGCCATACCATTAAATAAATCAGTCAGTTTTTCCGCGTGACGCCAACTGGCTATTTCAACAGGACGTCTAAGCGTTTTTGCCGCTTCTAACGCAGCATTAACTTTAACAATCATGCCGTCGGTGATAATGCCTTGGTCGATTAATGCTTGCGCTTTTGTGGCAGATATTTCTGTGAGTTTTTGTCCTTTGCCATCCAAAATGCCACTTACATCTGAGAGCAACACCAAATCTGCGCCTAAGGTTTCAGCAATCGCTGTTGCCGCTTGGTCGGCATTAACATTCATCAGTTCACCTTGGATACTCACACCTATAGAACTAATAATCGGGAGATACCCTGCATTCAGTAATAGATTTAATAACTCAGGAGAACCAGGTTCAGCATTTCCTACATGACCTAGTTCATCACTAATTTTTGTTACTTTGGCTAATTGGCCATCGCCCAAACAAAGTCCGACACCATTTAAACCAAAGCGTGTGGCCCATGACAGCAATGTTTTATTGGCACTTCCTGCCAACGCGCCAGTAATAATGTCAATTTGATCGGCGGGGGTAACTCGTAGGCCTTGTTTTTTAACAACGGGCAATTGCAGCTTTTTCATCAGAGAATCAACCAAACAGCCACCACCATGAACAATCACTAATGGACGGCTATGACTAGTGCGATATTCTTGTAGTGCTGTAAAAAAACGTGTTAACGCTTTTTCGTTATCTAGCAGTACACCGCCTAGTTTGATAATTAATGGTTCCATAAAACGTCCCTACTCATTATTTAGATAAGTGTTTCGGTTGGTGCAAAACCGAACCGAATGTTCATACATTGCACCGCTTGTGCTGCGGCCCCTTTTAATAAGTTATCTTCCGCACCGACAATAATTAAATGCTCACCTTGTTGTGCTAACCCGATATCACAAAAGGCGGTACCGACAACGGCTTTTAATGCAGGTAGACCTTTGTCATACACACGTACCAACGGTTGGCCTTGATACGCTGTTTCAAATGCCTGCCTTACCTCATTTTCTGTGACACCTTGTTTTAACTTACAGGTGATAGTGGCTAAGATCCCCCTAGCAAAATTACCAAGATGAGGAGTAAAAATGACATCAATGCCAAGGTGAGTAGCAATTTCCGGTTGGTGACGATGCGTAAAAACACCGTAAGGTTGTAAACTCACTTCACAAAAGCTGTTTGTTAAAGACGCTTTTCTGCCTGCGCCACTTACACCGCTGGTGGCATTGATAACAGGCCAGTGAGTGCTGTCTAATAATCCCGCTTCAACTAATGGCTTTAACGACAGCTGAGAAACGGTGGGATAACAACCCGGCACAGCAATAAGTTGAGCCTGACTAATCTGATCAGCGTTCCATTCGGCAAGACCATAAACCGCCTGTGATAACCAATCAGTATTCTTATGCTCGAATCCATAGTATTGTTGGTAGAAATGCTTATTTTGTACTCGGTAGGCGCCAGATAAATCGAACACCACACACCCCTGAGCGAGAAAAATAGGGGCAATGTCATGACTGACTTCATGTGCGGTGGCTAAAAAAACGATATCGATATTTTCAGCGGCATTAGCAACATCGACCATAGGCTCAAGTGGCAAATCAACTAAGCCACGATATTGTGGGTAAAGCTCAGAAAAGCACTTCCCTGCATCTACACTTTGAGCGGATACCATCAGTCTGCTCAAATTCACATGGGGATGCTGCTGAAGATAGGCTGCTAATTCAGCACCGGTGTAACCACTTGCTCCTACAATCAGAGTATTTAACATGTCATTCTTACCTTGTACTATGAACACAAACCGATTAATGTATTTTTATTCAAAAAAAGTGCATGAATATTGATACTATTATGAAGAAAGGCTGTCAACAGTGAATATTAAATTACCTACATTTATTGAGCTTTATCGACAATTAATTGCAACGCCCTCAATTAGTGCAACAGATGCTAAGACAGACCAAAGTAACGAGGCATTGATTAATCTATTGGCTAATTGGTTGGAAACACTCGGTTTTTCAATTGAAATACAACCAGTACCTGAAACCAGAGGGAAATTTAACCTACTTGCTACCCTTGGCAGTGGAACCGGCGGGTTATTACTCTGTGGGCATACGGATACGGTGCCATTTGATGAAGGGCGTTGGACTCAAGATCCCTTTACCCTAACGGAAAAAGAAGGCAAGTTATATGGTTTAGGTACGGCAGATATGAAAGGCTTTTTTGCCTTTATTATTGATGCATTGCGAGATATAGATACCTCTCAACTCACACATCCTCTGTATATTCTTGCTACAGCAGATGAAGAAACGTCGATGGCTGGTGCACGTTATTTTGCCGCTAATACCGCTATTCGTCCTGATTTTGCTATTATTGGCGAACCCACCTCATTACAACCAATACGTGCTCACAAAGGGCATTTATCTAATGCTATCCGTATTACTGGGCAATCCGGTCACTCTAGTGATCCGGAAAAAGGTGTCAACGCTATTGAGTTAATGCATGAATCTATCACCCATCTCAGTACACTGCGCGATAGATTAAAAACCCGTTATAACAACCCGGCGTTTGTTATTCCCTATCCCACCATGAACTTTGGTTATATTAACGGTGGTGATGCTGCTAATAGAATTTGTGCTTGCTGTGAATTACATATGGATATTCGCCCATTACCGGGATTAACGCTGCAAGATCTTGATGATCTGCTGCACGAAACATTAGCCCCGGTAAAAGCGCGCTGGCCGGGACGTTTAAGTGTCGAAGCATTGCACGAGCCTATTCCCGGCTACGAGTGTCCGACCGATCATAAAATGGTTGCCGTGATTGAAAAACTACTGGGTGAGAAAGCGCAAACTGTTAATTACTGTACCGAAGCACCTTTTATTCAAGCGCTATGCCCTACGCTAGTGCTTGGTCCGGGCTCCATTGAACAAGCCCACCAGCCTGATGAGTTTATTGATATGGCTTTTATTGAGCCAACTCGTGAATTAATGGGACAATTAATTGAAAACTTTTGTTTAGCAGAGAAAGCGAAATAATAAAAAATCCTATCGACTTATGTTGAAATACAAGTTGCAGGTAGGCGATTAGCCCCTGCAACTTGCAATATAACGATTATGCGTTTAATGATTAGCGCAACCAGTTGGTTTTCGCTAATTGCACTATTTCATCGCCACGACCATTAATAATCGCTTTCATCATATACAAGCTAAAACCTTTGGCCTGCTCAAATTTAATTTCCGGAGGCATGGAAAGCTCTTGTTTTGCGGTTACCACATCCACAATAACAGGGCCATCATGTTCAAAGGCTGTTTTTAATGCTTCATCAAGATCTTCGCCTTTCTCAACGCGAATACCTTTAATTCCCGCCGCATTGGCAATAGCGGCAAAATCAGGATTATGTAAATCGGTGCCGTCAGTCAAATAGCCCCCCGCTTTCATTTCCATCGCCACAAAACCTAATACGCTGTTATTAAAAATCACCACTTTCACCGGTAAGTTCATTTGAGCCAATGAGATGAAATCACCCATTAACATGGTAAAACCACCATCACCGCACATCGCCACAACTTGACGTTTTCTGTCCAGTGCTTGAATACCAATAGCTTGTGCCATCGCATTCGCCATTGAGCCATGGTTAAACGAACCAATTAAACGACGTTTACCATTCATTTTCACGTAACGTGCCGCCCAAACTGTTGGCGTGCCAACATCACAGGTAAATACCGCATCATCGTTGGCTAATTCACTTAATCGACGTGCTAAATACTGAGGGTGGATCAACTCACGCTCACTAGGTTGAGCCAATGCATCTAAATCTTTGCGTGCTTTAGCATAATGTTTTAACGAGGCATCAAGATGTGCGGTATCTGTTTTCTCTTTTAATCGCGGTTGTAATGCATTAAGGGTTGCTTTGACATCTCCAACAAAAGCCATATCCACATGGCAATGTGAGCCAATGCTACTTGGATTAAGGTCAATTTGAATAATATTAGCTTTGGCAGGATAGAAAGCGCGATAAGGGAATTGAGTACCTAACAGTACTAAAGTATCGGCATTCTCCATTGCGTGATAACCCGATGAAAAACCGATAAGACCCGTCATTCCCACGCTACATGGATTATTCCACTCAAGATACTCTTTACCACGTAGTGCATGCACAACAGGGGCTTTTAAGGTTTGTGCTAGTTTCACCACTTCATCATGTGCTTGAGCACAACCGGCACCACACATTAAGGTGATATTTTTAGCGTTATTCAGTGCCTCAGAAAGTTTTTCGATTTCAAAACGATTCGGCATAATCAGTGGTGATTGTAGTGGATACCAATTTTCATGGGCATCTTCTGGAGCGGGTTTTAACGCTACATCACCGGGTAATACCACCACCGCAACACCCTTTTTCAAAATAGCGGTGCGCATAGCGATAGCCAGAATTTGTGGGATCTGATCGGGATTAGAGACTAATTCACAATAGTGACTACATTCACGAAACAACTCTTGAGGATGAGTTTCTTGAAAGTAATTACTACCAATTTCAGCAGAGGGAATATGAGCGGCAATTGCTAACACGGGAACATGATTACGATGACAATCAAAAAGTCCATTAATTAAGTGTAAGTTACCTGGTCCACAGGAGCCGGCACAAACGGCTAATTCACCATTGATAGCCGCTTCTGCTCCGGCGGCAAAAGCCGCGACTTCTTCATGGCGTGTGCCCATCCATTCAATGGTACCCATTTTGCGCAAGCTATCACTTAATCCATTCAATGAATCGCCCGTCACCCCCCAAATACGTTTCACACCTGCATTATGGAGCACTTTAGCAATATAGGTTGCAACTGTTTGCTTACTCATGTGACGCATTTCCTTTTTATTTTAGTGGGTAATCTCTCTACATGCTGCCCCAGATATAACAACCGACTCTTTTACCACATCATATAGAGAATACCGTGTTATTAAATCAAATATTAAGAATAACATCTCTTGATTGATTGTCACGGTAGATAGGTCAATTAATAAAGGAAATTAACTATAAAAAATAATACTATTGATAAATGCACTTATCGCTTTTATGACTCATTTCGCATTAAATAAGAATCTATCTCATTTATATTGTATTAAAATCATCAAGTGCTAGACAAAATAAACTTATAGGATTATTTTAATAATTAAACTAATTTTTAATTGCTCTTTTTCTACTATCATTTTATTTAACAATATAGCTGACACATTTCAGCCTTACTCTCTGTCTTTCCTCAATAATTTCAGTTAACTCAAATTGTTAATAAATTTATTACTATTATTTTATTTCATGTCCCATGAAAAAGAGGTATGAAGTAAACATGACATTGGTCACGCTACCTTTTGCTTTTTGTCCTCTAGAATAAAGCCTGTTTATTTTTCTACGGAGATTAACGGATGGACAAAAGTAGAAGTCCGATAAAGGTTTTCTTTATTAGTATTCTGGCAGTCCTTTTCTTAATTTTTATTTCACAATATGTGATTGGTAAAAAAGAAATTAAGATTGGCATTGCAGTCATTCCTATTCTACCAATGTTATTTGCAGTTATTATTGGTATGTTTATGTCGGCTGGATTTACCCGCAAAAAAATTAAAGTTTGGGGTAAATTATTTACAGAAAAAGAAGAAGGCTTCTGCGGTAAAATGGTAGGTTTCAGCCTACTTATTTTAGGTACGCAATATGCTGGCATGATCGTCCCAAATATAAAAATGATTTTAAGTGTCGGTATTCCTTTATTTGTTCAAGAGCTAGGAAACTTATTACCAGTATTAATTGCCGTACCATTAGCCATTAAATTTGGTTTTGGTCGCCGTGCAATTGGTGCATGTTCATCTATTAGTCGAGAACCTTCTATCGCCGTTATTCAAGGTAGATTTGGGACTGGCTCACAAGAATATATTGGTGTATTAGCTATTTACTTATGTGGTTCTGTTATCGGGACTTTATGGTTTAGCGTATTAGGTAGTCTTGCACCATTAACAGGCTTACACCCACTTGCTCTAGCAGCAGGCTCCGGCGTAGGTTCAGGTTCAATGTTAAGTGCTGCATCAGGGGCATTAATTAACGGTTTAGACGAAGCTTTAGCACAACAAGTATTAAGTGTTGCGGCTGCATCTAACTTATTATCTTCTGCACTTGGCGCACTCTCATTAACCTATTTAGGTTTACCTCTTTCAGAAAAAATTTATAAAGTTTTCACCAGAGGCAAAACTGCATGAAAAATATAATTATAGATATGAAATTAGTATTCGTTGCTATTTTACTGGCAATGTTTACTCAAACGTTAACATCAGGGATTGCTATTTATGCAATGTGGGATAGCTTTATTGCTATGTCTGTAGTGGTTTTTATTTCACTCGTTGCTAAACAATATTTACCTTCATCTCTACCAACATTTGCTTATGCAACTATTATCGGGATACTTATTTGTTTACCTGAAACACCTGTAAGAGAGTTTTTTATTAGTTCTATTGGTAAAGTCTCTTTCTTATCTTGTTGTGTACCTTTATTAGCATTTGCTGGTTTATCCGTTGGTGGCCAATTAGAAGAACTGAAGAAAATGTCATGGAAAGTGATCCTTATTTTCATGATTGTTTCTACCTGCTGTTTCTTCGGCGCATCAATCGTCGCACAAATTGGATTTACTATCCAGGGAGTTATCTAATGAATAATATTTATAATGTCAGCGAAAAACTCTTTCAATTAAATGACTTTAGTAAAAAAACACGACAAGATCTGCACAAAATTCCTGAGTTATCAGGTGAAGAATATAAAACATCAAAGTATTGCCGTGAATTGATGGAAAGCTTTGGCTATCAAATTAAAACCTTTGATGGCTATACTGGATTTACTGCCGATTTAATTGTTAATGCTGATTTTCCACTAATTGCCATCCGTGCAGATATGGATGGATTAGAAATGCCAGACTTAACGAACAACGAACACAGCTCTATCCATCAAGGTTGTGCACATAATTGTGGTCACGATACTCATATGACCATTGCATTAACGGCCGCTAAATACCTTGCTGAAAACCAAGCAGAAATGAGCGCTAATGTGCGTTTTATTTTCCAAATGGCAGAAGAGGATATGCGTGTTCCTGGTGCTGACAAAATGGTTGAGTTAGGTTGCATGGAAGGCGTTGATGAAACTTACGCACTACATAATGATGCAGCTATCGAAACCGGTTGTGTACGTTTTAATGATGGTGTCATGTCATCTTACGGCTCAGCATGGACATTAGATGTTTATGGTGTTTCTGCGCACGGATCTACACCGCATAAAGGTTTAGATGCTATTCGTGAAGCAACTCGCTTAATTGATTATATGGATTATGTGGTTGCCAAAAAAACTGATCCCTTTAGCCCTGCGGTATTTGGTTGCGGCATGATCAATGGCGGTACTATTCCTAATGCGTTAGCAGATCACGTTCAAGCCCGTGGTACTATCCGCTCTATGGATGAAAATACCGACAAAGTATTAAAAGAAAGCTTTAATGAAATCGTAGCGCGCAGTACAGCGGGTGGATTTAAAACAACATTAACAGCAACAGGCTACCCTGCTGTTATTAACCATCCTACGGCTTATCAGCGTTTACTAGAAGCCACTCGCCAATTTTTACCAGAAGAGAATATCGAATCTAACGGTAAACCAATGACGGGTAGTGAAGACTTTAGCTATATGGTGAATGCCACTAAAGGTAAAGTTGGCGCAATGTTCTTTTTAGGCAGTGGTAATCAAGCTAAAGGTATCAATAACTACCTTCATGCTAATCCTTATTTTGTTGATGATGATTGCTTATTAGTGGGTGCACAGATTTTTGTTAATCTGCTAACTCGCAAATAATTACTTATTCTGCCCTAAGCCCGTTTTTTGCCCCCGCAAAAACGGGCTTTTTAGTCCCTCATCTTAACTGAAGATTTATTCTATTATTTTCTCTTTGCTATTTACCGAAATCAGATCAGGTAACCCCTGATACACTTCTTTGCTATGCCACTGGGTTTCCCACTGCTCTGGCATCTGAATAATATTTCTATCAATATGCGGAGCATAGAGTGAAATAAACTCATGCATATAATCTTTCATATGCGTATGTTTACTTAGACATATATGTGTATAACTGGGCTGTACTAAGTGATCGATATTGATGCACTTTAATGCTTGGCTATCTTCTATTTCATCATAAGCAACCGTGGCAATCACACCAATCCCAAGGTGGCGCTTGACATAATATTTAATAATTTCGGTATCTGTCGCCGTCAATGCCACTTGAGGTTTAAGATGGTTTTTATAAAACACTTTATCGAGTTTAGAGCCTCGAGTGAAACCAAACACATAGGTAATAAGGGGATATTGACCAAGTTGTTCAATGGTAACCTGTTGATCATCAGGTAATGATGCAAGAGGGTGATCATAAGGTACTAATAAACTGCGAGTCCAGCGATAACAAGGCAAAGTAATTAAATCTTCATATAAATGCATCGATTCTGTGGCAATGGCAAAATCGACATCGCCATTCTTTACCATTTCTGCTAACTGAGCAGGAGCACCTTGGTGAAAATGGAGTGAAATATTAGGGTAATAGCGGCGAAAATGATCAATGACGTTGGGTAAGGAGTAACGTATTTGCGTATGTGTTGTGGCAATGTGCAAATCTACTTTTTTATTACGATCTTCTTCTGCCACAATACTTTTAATTTTATCAACCTGTCCAAGAATATCGCTAGCTATTTTATGGACCTCTTTCCCCATAGGACTAAGTGCTAATAAATTATTATTTTTACGGACGAATAAAGAAACACTGAGTTCGTCTTCTAATATCTTAAGTTGCTTACTAATCGTTGGTTGTGAAGTATAGAGTTTCTCTGCCGCATTCGTAATGTTAAAGTCATTTCGCACTACTTCAACAAAGCTTTTCAGTTGATTAATATTCATGAGGAGTACCTGGGTTAATTGGCACAAGCATGCCGTTAATTATTGATTTTATAAAAATAATTATTGTTAATATTTATACTACAATGCATTACTCAAATTATCTGCTCTTATGCCTAGTGGATATTATGACATCTCCTCTCTTTTTGCTCTCTTAATAAGAATAGTGATATCTACTTAATTATCCACTGACTTACCTTATCTATTTGCTAGAATAGAAAAGTGACTGCACCAAATCTAGCAATGACTGTTTTTATTTCTGTGTTTTAGCACAACGAATAATAGATGATTTCATCCACATTAAAGCAGATATTAACTATTTATTATGCATAATTTGACTATCAATATATTATTTCTAATCAAAAAATAAAAACCCAACATAACCCATTGTTATATAATAATATTTACTATTAGCTTTTTATCGCCATCTTCATCTAACTTAATTCAAATTTACAACCATTAACATCATGGATTTTACACAAAAGCCATATTCAGCTATGATATAGGTCACATTTTTTACTTAGAGGCTTCGTTTTGTTATATCAAAACAACGACAAAAAATCCCTAATCTTTCATTTAACCTCATCTATACTTAATAAGTGTTCCATAAGCTATTAGTTCACCCTCACTATTTAACTATGTAGAAGTAAACTGTTTTTTAGTGAATTATTACCACTCTCTTTTCTCGCTATAAAATAGTCACTTCATTTCGTTTAATTATTAATTGAATAACAACAATTTACTAATACCTTAATTGAAAGGTCACTTAATATGAAATTGAAGAAAAAAAGAAATAAACCATTAAGAATCAATGATATAACCATTATTAATGATAGCAAACTTAAAAAAGCCATTACTGCGGCAGCGTTAGGTAATGCAATGGAGTGGTTTGATTTTGGTGTATATGGCTTCTTGGCTTATGTATTAGGTCAAGTGTTTTTCCCTGGTGCATCACCTGGCGTACAAATGATCGCAGCACTTGCGACATTCTCAGTCCCATTCCTTGTTAGACCATTAGGTGGGGTTGTATTTGGTATGTTGGGGGATAAGTTTGGACGACAAAAAGTCTTATCTGTCACCATCATAATTATGGCATTAAGTACTTTTGCTATCGGTCTTATTCCTGGGTATGACACCATTGGGATTTGGGCACCCGTCTTACTGTTATTAGCAAAACTAGCCCAAGGCTTCTCAATTGGTGGTGAGTACTCAGGTGCGGCGATTTTCGTTGCCGAATATTCACCAGACCGTAAACGGGGCTTTATGGGAAGCTGGTTAGATTTCGGCTCTATTGCCGGCTTCGTTATGGGGGCGGGTGTTGTTGTCCTTATCTCAACCATTATGGGTGAAGCTGCATTCCATGAGTGGGGATGGCGTATTCCATTCTTCTTGGCATTACCTTTAGGTCTGATTGGCTTATATTTACGTCATGCCTTAGAAGAAACCCCGGCATTCCAACAACATGTTGATGAAATGAACAGCGATGATCGTAAATCTATCGAAAATCCGCCACGTGTTTCATTACGAGAAATCGCTTCCAAGTATTGGAAAAGTTTAACGGTATGTGTGGGCTTAGTGATTGCGACCAACGTCACCTACTACATGTTGCTAACCTATATGCCAAGTTATTTATCCCATAACTTAAATTATTCCGCCGATCATGGGGTCTTGATCATCATCGCGATTATGATAGGGATGCTATTTGTTCAGCCTGTGATTGGATTACTGAGTGATAAAATTGGTCGTAAACCTTTTGTTATCGGGGGTAGCGTTGGACTGTTTATATTGGCATATCCGGCCTTTATGATGATTAACAGTGATGAAATCGGCTTAATTTTCTTAGGATTATTAATTCTTGCGGTTTTATTAAACTGTTTTACTGGGGTGATGGCCTCTATTTTACCGGCTATTTTCCCAACCCATATTCGTTATAGTGCCTTAGCTATTGCATTTAATATCTCGGTATTAATTGCTGGTGCCACACCAACAGCAGCGGCTTGGTTAGTTGAAGCGACTGGCAATTTATATATGCCCGCCTATTATCTAATGGTAGTTGCTGTTGTCGGTTTGATAACGGGTATAAAAATGATTGAAACAGCCAACAAACCATTACGCGGAGCAACACCGGCAGCATCAGATAAATCAGAAGCAAAAGAGATTTTATCTGAGCATTATGACAATATCGAACAACGTGTTGAAGATATCGAAGCGGAAATTGAAGCATTACAGAAAAAACGCCAAGCGCTTATCGATCAACATCCAAAATTAGATTAAGAGAGGTTACATGCACTCAGCGCCTGTTCATTTAGTTTGGTTCCGTCATGATCTAAGAGTGACCGATAATAAAGCGCTCTTTTATGCTTGCCAAAATACACAGGCGCAGGTGCATGCCATTTTTACCGTCACGCCTGCACAGTGGAAAGCCCATCATATGGCTTTATCACAGCAGGCGTTTATTCATGATGCATTGCTTAATCTTTCCCATGCGCTAGCTAAATTAAATATTCCACTGACACTTATCATCAGTGATACATATGCTGATGCGGCACAAAGTATTGTGGATTATTGTCAGCAACATCAGGTCACTGCGCTATTTTTTAATCATCAATATGCGCTTAATGAGCAAAACCGTGATAAAAAAGTAATGGAATTACTCGCCCATAACACCACGGTTTATTGTTACCACGATAACGTTTTTGTGCCACCGGGGAATGTCGTGACCCAACAAGGAGAGATGTACAAAGTCTTTACTCCTTTTAGAACCGCATTTTTACGGCTATTTCTGTCGCAAGATAATGCTTCATTACCAGCCCCCGAAATAAGAGCACACCAAAAAGCCGTTTCACCGTTAAGTGCACCACTTTTTGCACTACCAATATCATCAACCAAGATGTTCCCAGCAAGCGAACAAGCAGCGTTACAGCGTTTAAAACAGTTCTGCTATGAAAGGGTGATACATTATGCAAAATGGCGAGATATTCCTGCTATTGATGGAACCAGTCAATTATCCCCTTATCTTGCCATAGGCCTAGTGTCTGTGCGCCAATGTTTTAATCGCCTTTACCAAACAGAGCCTGATTTCTTAGAAAATAACCATTCCAGTGCATTTGTTTGGTTTAATGAGTTAGTTTGGCGCGAGTTTTATCAACATCTAATAGTTGCTAACCCGAGTTTATCCAAACAGATAGCTTTTCAACCATGGACAGAAAATATTCGCTGGCGTAATGACCAAACTGAATTTACCGCTTGGACACAGGGCTTAACAGGCTTTCCTATTATTGATGCCGCGATGCGACAACTGAATCAAACCGGCTGGATGCACAATCGCTTACGTATGCTGACGGCAAGTTTTTTAGTCAAAGATCTACTAATTGATTGGCGCTGGGGGGAAAATTATTTTATGTCACAATTAATTGATGGTGATTTCGCGTCAAATAATGGTGGCTGGCAATGGGCAGCATCAACAGGCACTGATGCTGTGCCTTATTTTCGTATTTTTAATCCGACCACCCAAGGACGTAAGTTTGATCCTGATGGTGAGTTTATCCGCCACTGGCTACCAGAGCTTGCTGATGTCCCAGATCGCTATATCCATACTCCTTCTGAATGGGCAATCAAAACAGGTCACTACCTCGATTATCCACAGCCAATTGTTGATCACGCCAAAGCACGAGTAACTGCAATTGCGTCTTATGAAGAGGCCAAAAAAAGGTAAAATAGCGCGATATTATCTCTCAATCCTTGGCGGGCTATTGTGAAAACACCGATTATTTCTGTTATCGTTCCTATGTTTAATGAGGCATCTCGCATTACGCGATTATTAGAGAGCCTACTTTGCCAAACCTTTCACGACTTTGAAGTGATCATTATAAATGATGGCTCAACGGATAATAGTGTTGACATCGCTATGCTCTATTGCCAACAAGATAATCGTTTTCACCTTTATCACCAAACTAACCAAGGGTTATCTAGCGCGAGAAATACTGGCTTAAAATATGCTCAAGGTGATTGGATAGTCTTTTTTGATAGCGATGATTTTATTAAACCTCAATTACTGGCACATTGGCATCAATTAGCCTGCGAACAACATATCGATGTATTAATTGGCAATGGTGAACGCTATGATGTACATAATCCACAAAAGCATCAAACTACCATCCATCAACGTCAACCTTATCAACAAGTGATCAGCGGCCAAGAGTGGGTGATCCATGCCGTTACGCAACATCAATGGCCACATTTTGTTTGGTTACAATTTATTCGCCACGAAATAATCAAAAAACATCACCTACGCTTTATTGATGGCCTTTATCATGAAGATATTTTGTGGACGACACAACTTGCACTGGTCACTCAACGTATCGGCTTTGATGATCAACCTCTTTATTACTATTGCGCTAATCCTAACTCTATTACGCGTAAACCTAATCCACAAAAAGAAGCCAAGCGCGCACAAAGTTATTTGCAAATTGTTATACAACTCTTGCAGCTTGCAGATAAACAACATCAACCACTATTAGCCAACGCGTTGCGCCAACAAGCACTACGTGAACTTGGCAGTTTCTTTATTCTTTTTCGTAAACGCTGTGATACAAAAAACCAAGCCATCATTGCACAGCAATTTAGTACTTATCACCTTTTTCCAGCCCTTAATAAAGGCGCCCAAAATTGGCGTCAACGTTGGTTTATTTGCCGTGTTTATTGCGTTCTTTATAGGCATCGTTGGAAAAAAAGATAAAAAAACAGCGCTAAATTTAGCGCTGTTTTACTAATAAAATAACCCTATTGCGACCACTAACCGGTATTACGCATACCCGCAGCAATACCTGCGATAGTCACCATCAACGCTTGTTCAATACGTGGATCAGACTCGCTATGAGTACGAGAGCGTTGCAATAGCTCTGCCTGTAGGACGTTAAGTGGATCAGTATAAACATTACGCAATGCGATAGATTCAGCAACCCACGGTAAGTCCGCCATTAAATGCTCATCTTTGGAAATCGCTAATACACTCTTAATATCATCAGAGAGTTGTTGACGTAATTTCGCCCCTAATGGCCATAAATTTTCTTCGACTAAACGCTGATCGTAATACTCCGCAAGCCATAGATCCGCTTTTGCATACACCATCTCTAGCATAGCAATACGAGTATTAAAGAAAGGCCAATTCTCACACATATCATCCAATACGGCTTGTTTTCCGTTATCTATCTCATGCTGTAAAGCAGCACCGGCCCCTAACCATGCGGGTAACATTAAACGGTTTTGAGTCCAAGCGAAGATCCACGGAATAGCACGCAATGTTTCAACGCCTCCAGTTGGACGACGTTTAGCAGGTCGAGAGCCTAATGGTAATTTACCTAATTCACCTTCTGGCGTCGCTGCTCGGAAATAAGGCACAAAATCTTTTTCGCCTCTGACATAGCCACGATACATCTCGCAAGATACATCAGATAAAGCATCCATAACCTCAATCCAAGCTGTTTTTGGCTCTGGAGGAGGCAATAAATTAGCTTCTAAAATCGCACCAGCATAGTGAGCCAAACTACTGATAGTCACTTGCGGTAAGCCAAATTTAAAGCGGATCATCTCCCCTTGCTCTGTCACCCGCAACCCACCTTTTAAACTACCCGGTGGTTGTGATAATAATGCAGCATGTGCCGGCGCACCTCCACGGCCGATAGTGCCTCCACGGCCATGAAATAGCGTTAATGTCACGCCAGATTTCTCACATAACTTAATTAAAGCATCCTGTGCTCGATATTGCGCCCACGATGCCGCCATCACACCCGCATCTTTCGCTGAGTCAGAATAACCAATCATTACCATCTGTTTGTTATCAATTAAATCGCGATACCACGGAATATCAAACAGACGGGTCATCACACTTTCTGCGTTATTTAAGTCTTCTAACGTTTCAAATAATGGTGCTACCGGTAAACGAATATCTGCCCCTGCTTCTTTTAATAATAGTTTAACGGCTAATACATCCGAAGGGACTTTCGCCATGGAAATCACATAAGAAGCAATAGAATCTTTTGGTGACTCAGCAATTACCCGACAGGTTTCAAATACCTCTTTAGTTGCTTCACTCGGTTGCCAATGAGTAGGGATCAATGGGCGTTTAGAGTTAAGTTCTGTCAGTAAAAACGTCTGTTTTTGCTCTTCAGACCAACTAGCATAATCACCAAGCTCTAAATATTGCGTTAATTCAGACAGCGCTTCGGTATGATTAGTGCTTTCTTGGCGAATATCGAGTCGCACCAGTTGTAATCCAAAACAACGGATACGGCGCAAAGTATCTAATAACTGTCCATTGGCAATAATGCGCATACCACACTGATGCAGTGATTGGTAACAAGCATATAAAGGTTCCCAAAGTGCTGAATTATCAATCAGTAAGCCTTCAGGAGGTAATGATTGCTGACCTTTGATACGTTGTTCTAAATAATCACGAGTCACTTGTAAGCGAGTGCGCAATTGTTTGGCTATTTCACGATAAGGCTCGGCAACATCGGCACCGCCCGCTAATTCACGTAATTCTGGTGTGCTTTCTGTCATAGACAGCTCAGAAACGAGCACCTGAATATCATTTAAAAATAGATCGGCGGCTTTCCAGCGACTAAGTAATAATGCATGACGGGTAATTTCAGCGGTAACATTTGGGTTACCATCACGATCTCCCCCCATCCATGAAGTAAAGCGAATAGGAGAAGCTTCTACCGGTAAATTGTAGTCAATAGACTCTTCTAACTGTTCATTAAATTCACGTAAGAAAGCAGGCACACCTTCCCATAAGCTATTTTCGACCACCGCAAAGCCCCATTTCGCTTCATCAATAGGGGTTGGGCGAATTTTTCTGATCTCATCGGTATGCCACGATTGCGCAACCAATTGGCGTAAACGGCGCATAATATTGGTACGTTCATAATCGGCAAGATCATCATGATCAAGCTGAGATAAGCAAGTATTGACTTCCACTAGCTTATGAATAAGCGTACGGCGAGCAATTTCCGTTGGATGAGCCGTTAAGACTAATTCAATCGAAATTTGTTCAACGGCTTGTTTGAGTTGCTGATTAGTAAAGTTTTTATCTTTCAGCCGTTCAATTAATTTAGCCAATGCCACAGGATTACTTGCCGCCTCGCCATGAGGAGAAATGCTATGGTATTGCTCTGCTACATTAGTCAGGTTTAAGAATTGGTTGAATGCTCTAGCAACAGGTAATAACTCATCATTAGAGAGATTTTGTAAGGTTAATAGTAGCTTTTGTCGCTGAACTTCATTACCTGCTCGTGATGACTTAGATAACTTTCGGATAGATTCCACTTTATCTAAAATTTCTTCACCGAGTGCCTCTTTTATTGTGTCGCCGAGTAGTTTGCCAAGCATGCTGACATTACTACGCATAGCAGAATATTGTTGATTCATAAGACTCCTGACCTTGGCTTTGTGTCGGTAACAACATACTTTTTACTAAGAAAAAGTCATGTCCTTCCAGTTGTGTAATTAATTTTCATTTTTTATGTGACTTTATTGTGATTTTTGTGATAAGCCACACTGCTTTTTACTTATAGCCTACTATTCATATCAGAAAATAAGCGTTTTGGGGGAATTTTCTGAAATTTAATTACGGCTTTAGTGTTATAAGAATGGCTAATATCGACGTTGTTTTTGCTCAATATTAACCATAATAAGGACATTTTTTTGTTTCTTATCGTCTAAGAAGCGTTTTTTACTAGAAAGGGTGAAATAAGTAAAAATTTATCTGGCGAAAAATTTAGATGAATTTTTTTAATATTGATAAATTGTCTGGTGTTTTTTCTCCAATTTCACCCTATCGATACCCCTTAAATAGAAAAGGCGCTGACTATGCAGCGCCTTGTGTTAACAAATAGCACATTCATTTTTTCAATGAATCAATCTTTTTTTCTACGTTTTCTTTAAGATCAGATGCACCATGTTTTAAATCGTGGGCAACTTCAGATAATTTTTCTTCTGTCCGATGCTTCACCTCCGTCGCTTTATCTTTTAGCTGATCAACATGTTTTTCAATTTTTGACATTAATCGCTCCTTTGTGACTAGAGATGATTTAAGTATAGCCAAGGTTAAAAATAACGACGTGCTGTAGCTCTCATTTTATCACCCTTGATTGGCTTTATTTGCTCGCTTACTTCGTTTAGAGATCTTCTCTAAATAGCCCATCACAAAAGCGGAAAAAACAAAAGTCAGATGTAGCACCACATACCATAATAACTTGTTATCGGGGATATTTTTTAAGTCCATAAACACCCCTAACAAATGAATAGAAGAGATAGCAACAATAGAAGCAGCAACTTTATTTTTCAGCGATTCTGCATCCATGTTACCTAACCAAGAGAGTTTATCCTTCGCTCCTTCGATTTCCATATTGGTAATAAAATTCTCATAACCTGAGAAAATAACCATTATCAATAACCCCCCCACTAATGCCAAATCAATTAGCGATAATAAACGTAAAACTAAATCAGCTTCAGATAAGGCAAATATATTGGGTAAGATCTCGTACATTGACTGAAAAAACTTAATCGTTAATGCCAACAATCCAAGAGATAAGCCAATATAGACAGGTGCAAATAACCAACGAGAGCGATACATCCATTTTTCAACAATTCTATTCATATTTCCTCTCTATCTACACAATTAATCATCATCTTTTTCAGTATAGAAGAGAAAAAAATACACAGAAAACTATCAGCAATAAAAAAATCACTGATAGTTTTGATTAAAAAGAAAATAGTCTTTTACAATAGTTGAGAAAGGCGATTGAGATCAGACTGAATAGCCCCCGCAGTCACATCACGTCCAGCACCAGGACCTCTAATGACTAATGGGTTATCACGATACCAACGGCTTTCAATAGCAAATAGGTTATCCCCCGGTAATAGTGATGCCAGAGGATGATCTTTTCTCACCGCTTCAACCCCAACCTTCGCTTTGCCGTTAGCATCAAACCGCGCAATATAACGCAGTACCATATCCATCTCATTGGCAGCCGCTAAACGTTGTGCCATTTGTTCATTAATCACACTGCTATTTTCAAAGAAGGCTTCTAATGATCCACTTTGCGCTTGAGCAGGAACCAGCGATTCAACACGGACTTGCTCAGGTTCAATATCATAGCCAGCTTCACGGGCTAAAATAATCAATTTGCGCATCACATCTTGTCCTGATAAGTCGATACGCGGATCAGGCTCGGTTAGGCCTTGTTGCCATGCTTGTTCTACCAAATCACTAAAAGGTACGCTGCCATCAAATTGTAAAAATAGCCATGACAATGTGCCGGAGAAAATACCACTGATAGATAAAATCGTATCACCGCTTTCACGTAGATCACGTACCGTATGATTAATAGGTAATCCCGCACCAACTGTCGCATTATATAACCAGTGGCGTCCTGTTTTAGAGAAGGCATCACGAGTTGCGCGATAGCGTAAACTTGATGCTGAGCCAGCGATTTTATTCGCACTAATCACATGAAAACCATAGCTGGCAAAATCTTCATAACAGGCGGCAAGCTCTTCATTAGCGGTAATATCGACCACCACTAAATCATCAAAAGGATGCGATCTCATCCATAAATGAAGCGACTCTTCACTATGCACTGTTGCTTCATCATCAAAAAAGGCCAGTGCGCGACTAGGATCAATACCTTGGTGATCTAGTAGGCTGCGACGACTATCTACCACCCCCGCCAGAATAAATTCAAAATCACTACGCGCAGATAATGGCTCTTGTTCACGAGCAAACAGCTCTAACCAACGTGAGCCAATATTCCCTTTACCAAACAGCACTAAACCAATCTGTTTTTCTGCCCTGAATAATGTTTGATGTAAACCTTGCAATAATGAAGCCGTATAGTTACGTAATACCGCAACTAAACTGATGTTATCTTCCGCGTGCCAAATAAACTCTACCGGTTGATCTTTAAGTTGTTGGTAGAAACGGTGGCAATGGAGTGGATTTTTACATACCCCGGCGCCAACTAAAGCAACAAGAGAAAAGCCTTCTCGCAGATGTAATTTACCCGGTAAGGCCGCATCTTGCAGAACATCTAACGCACTATTAGCGACTTCACTGGTGTAACACAACTGTAGCAACTGACTATCTCTATCAATACCTGTTGCCAGTGGACGAATTTGTACCCGCTGAAGTAATGCATCCACTTCTTTAGCGATTTGTTCAAAATTTTGATGTGCGGCTAATTGAAGCTCGATTAAACAAACATCATCATGGCTAGTGACAATTTTTGCCCCTGTGCCAGATGCTAATACCCGTTCAATTCGAGTTGAACCCTGCTCTGGTTGGTAACTGCAACGTAATTGTAAATCGATATTGCTCCCTGAGACGGGTTGTAGTGTGCGTGTATGCAAAACGGGTGCCGCTAATCTTGCCAGCTCGCTCGCCTCATCTAAACGTAATAACGGTAGCAAACAGGCATCTTTCACTTTTCGGGGATCGGCACTATAAACCCCTGCAACATCGCTCCAAATGGTCACTTTACCCACATCCGCTAAAGCACCTACTTGGGTCGCTGAGTAGTCACTACCATTACGGCCTAATAGCACCGTCTCACCCTGTTGATTACGACTAATAAAACCCGTTACCACAAAGCGACATTGAGGATATTTAGCCAGCAGTGATTGTAACAAAGGACGCGATAAGGCTTCATTAACTTGAGGCTGTGCGGCGCGCTCTGCACATAAAAACTCTCGCGCATCTAACCACACACTAGGTAAACCCTGCTCCGTTAATAAGCTTGCCATTAATCTCGCTGACCAAATTTCACCATGACCAACGACTTCAGCATAAGTTGCATCCGTTATCGGCTTATCAAGTAAGTAACTTAGTCTTTCTAAATCAGCAATAAAGGCCTGTGAAAGAGCTTGTGCATGCTCTTTTGGTAATAGTCCTTCAATCAAGGATAGCTGATAACGACGTAATTCTTGCTGAGCTTGATGGGCAGAAATACGATCACTTTGACTCAGTTTTAACCAGTTAATCAGCTGATTTGTTGTCGAACCTGCTGCAGAAACCACCATTAAATCATTAGGTTGGCTATAATTTGTCATGATATTCACGACTCGCTGATAACATTTTATGTCTGCAAGACTGCTACCACCGAATTTATGTAACTGACGGCAAGTTGGTTGCGCCTGTTGTTTAATCGCCACTACGCTCATGATCCATGGTTACCTTTTCGTTGCTGCATTAAACGCATTTTGTAAATCGTTGATGAGATCCAGACTATCCTCAATCCCCACGGAAATGCGCAATAAAGCGTTACTGATCCCAGCGGTTTTTCTCGCTTCTTCAGACATTCCTGCGTGTGTCATGGTCGCCGGATGACAAATTAATGTTTCTACACCACCTAAAGACTCTGCCAGTGTAAAGAGTGTTAAATGAGATAAAAAGGATTTAATTGTCTCAATCCCCCCTTTTAACTCAAAACTTAACATCGCACCAAAACCTTGTTGCTGTTTTTTCGCTATCACGTGACCGACATGATGTTCTAGTGCTGGGTAATAAATTTTATCCACTAAGGGTTGTGTTTGTAGATAATCCACCAATGCTTGAGTATTTTCTTGTTGTAATCGAATTCGTGGTACTAAGGTTCTGATCCCTCGTAATAACAAATAACTATCAAACGCCCCAGCAGTAACACCAATATTATTTGCCCACCAGCTTAAATCCTCAAGCTGTTTCCTACACTGACTAATCACAACACCCGCGACAAGATCAGAATGTCCATTAAGATACTTAGTGCAAGAATGCACCACTAAATCAGCCCCTAAAGCCAATGGCTTTTGCAATACCGGGCTCATAAAGGTGTTATCCGCCACCACCAACGCCCCAACTTGGTGAGCTAATTGGCTTATTTTCTCAATATCAGTGATGCGCAATAATGGATTACTAGGTGTTTCAATAAATACTATTTTTGGCGCTAATGCCAACGCCTGTTGTAACGCTTGCTCATCGTTTTGATCAACAAATACCACACGATAAGCACCACGTTGCTGCTGACTATTAAACAGACGATAACTGCCCCCATAACAATCATGGGGCGCCACAATGACATCACCCGGTTTTAAAAAAGTCGTACAAATTAAATGAATTGCTGACATCCCACTGCTAGTAACAACTGCTCCCACCCCACCTTCAAGCTCTGCTAATGCATTTTGCACCATATCGCGCGAGGGATTGCCCCGACGAGAGTAATCATGTTCACGAGGTTGATTAAATGCTAAGAAATTATAGGTGCTAGAAAGATAGATTGGCGGTACAACACAGCCATATTGCTTATCTTCATTAAGCCCATTGTGAATGGCAATGGTTGCGGTTTTCTTCGTCATACAGACACCTTGTTACAGCGCTAAGTGGAAAAGTCGCTTACAGCATATCCAATTAGACACCAAGACGTCAATACATCTAGACATCTAAACTCCTTTACGGATAGACCAACAAATGGAATAATATAAATATTAAGGATATCGCCAGGTAACTATTGCTTTTTCTCACACCTTTAGCCAGTAACAGTCGGTGGTTTTAGAAAAGTCATGATAAACTGGCATGGCTCGTCAGAATAGGGCATCAACCCTAAACTGGCTTCAACTAAATGATATTAATTAAGGTAATCCATGGCTGAATGGAACGGTGAATATATCAGCCCTTACGCTGAGCATGGTAAAAAAAGCGAACAAGTCAAAAAAATTACAGTTTCAATCCCATTGAAAGTGCTAAAAATTTTGACAGATGAGCGCACTCGTCGTCAGGTCAATAACCTAAAACATGCCACCAATAGTGAATTATTGTGTGAAGCATTTTTACACGCATTTACCGGACAGCCTCTCCCCAATGATGAAGACTTACGCAAAGAGCGTAACGATGAAATCCCTGAAGAGGCAAAAGAAATAATGCGCCAGCGGGGTGTTGATCCCGAGACTTGGGAATATTGATCAGAAATTATTTTTGATAGCAAAAATATAACCAGAAGCCCAAAGCCAACACTTTGGGCTTCAATTTGTGCATTACTCTAGACGAGAGATACGCGAACTCGCTTCATAACAAAACCGGCTGGATAAGCTGGTGTCATTTACCCAACAATTTAATTTTACCTTCTTCATTTATGCGATAAATAGTTACAGAGTTGAAGCCACGCAAACCATCACGTAAAGCATATTGAATAGAACGACCCGAACCAATTCGAACAATATCATTAGACAACATTTTTAATGCCCTCGACAGGGTTGGCTGACTAATATTCATAATATTAGCTAGTTGCCTTGCTGACTCAGATCCATTACGTAGTATTTTTCGTATAACTTCTGCTCGTTGTGTCATGATATTCGCTACTTATAAATAGGTTAATGAATAGATAAGTGAATAGAACGACCCGAGCCAATTTGAACAATATCATTAGACAACATTTTTAATGCTCTAGACAGGGTTAGCTGACTAATATTCATAATATTAGCTAGTTACCTTGCTGACTCAGATCCATTACGTAGTATTTTTCGTATAACTTCTGCTCGTTGTGTCATGATATTCGCTACTTATAAATAGGTTAATGAATAGATAAGTGAATAGGATTATGAATAGCTGTGATCTGTCTTGTCACTATTAAAAGCGCGAACATTGGCGACGATATTACATAAAAAACGCATACAAAAGAGCGCTATCGCTTTGAGGTATATTCGATATGTTATTTTATCATTGGGAGATCACGCTAGGTGATGAATAGAGATAGGGAAGCTTACTATCAATAAAAAAATCAAGCGGTTAAAGTGTGATACAAAGTGACCATAATTTGGACGATACACAATAACAAAAAGCCCAAAGCAAATACTTTGGGCTTTCTTCAATTCCGTTTTCCCTACACGTTTTCAGTGTTACCTGAAAAGTTGTGGTAACAAATATCTTATTTGCTGCCTGGGATTTTGAAACGTTTGTTGAACAGATCAACACGACCACCGGTTGCAACATCACGTTGTTTACCAGTATAGAATGGGTGGCATTTATCACAAACGTCCAGATTCAGGTTGTGGCCTGCTGTGGAGTTGATTTTCATAACGTTACCGCAAGAACAAGTTGCAGTAATTTCTTCGTATTTAGGATGAATATCTTTTTTCATGGAAAACCTCTGCTAAGGCCGTGTCGCTATTCAGCCCTCAGCCGAACACCACACGTCGTGTTGATTGAATTAAATTGTTTGGTATTTTATCTACCAAAGGGGGCGGATCATACAGAATATCCGCCAAACGCGCAATGAAATCTGCACACTTTTTGTGATATTCTTAATACTATCTTTTCGCTAAAACACTCGGAAACCCTGATATGACTATAGTTCAGGTAATATTACCTGTACCACTGTTTTCTTCCTTTGACTACCTGCTTCCAGAAGGTTGTGCCATGCCAACAATAGGTTGTCGCGTGGTCGTTCCCTTTGGCAAACAGCGTCGCTCTATCGGTATTGTTAAAGGTTTTAGTTCACACAGTGAGTTTCCCATTGAAAAACTGAAACCTATTGAAGAAGTACTTGATACAGAGACACTGTTTCCGGGGATCTTATGGGATATGCTTAATTGGGCAAGTGCTTATTATCATTATCCTTTAGGTGAAGTTCTCTTTCATGCGATGCCAATTCTACTACGACAAGGGAAACCGGCTGAATTTACGCCCTTATGGCAATGGTATGCCACTCAAGAGGGAGAAGCGCTTGATCTTAACAGTCTAAAAAGCGCTAAAAAGCAACAACAAGCTTTAGCGGCATTACGCCGTGCCCCTTTGTATCGCCACCAGTTAGATGAATATGAAATTACAACAGCGACACTAAATAACTTAAAAAAGAAAGCATTAGCGGATTTACGTCCTATTCAACCCGCCCCTATACAGTGGCAAAGCACTTTTGCCGTACAAGGCGAACGATTTAAACTTAATGCCGAACAGGCGGTTGCTGTTGGTGCTATCACGGCACAAGCAGACCAATTTTCGCCTTGGTTATTATTGGGGATCACCGGCTCTGGTAAAACAGAAGTGTATCTCAGTGTACTTGAAACTATTCTCGCTCAAGGTAAACAGGCACTGATCTTAGTCCCTGAAATAGGTTTGACCCCACAAACCATTCGCCGTTTTAAAGCACGTTTTAATGCCCCCGTCGATGTTCTTCATTCTGGGCTCAACGATACGGAACGCCTTGCGGTATGGCTACGAGCGAAACGGGGAGATAATGCCATTATTATCGGTACGCGCTCAGCATTGCTCACCCCTTTTCAGCAATTAGGGATTATTATTATTGATGAAGAGCATGATGGCTCTTATAAGCAACAAGATGGCTGGCGTTACCATGCACGGGATTTAGCGGTCTTTCGCGCCAAGCAAGAAAATATTCCTATCGTGATGGGCACAGCCACCCCATCGATTGAAACCAGCTATAACGTTGCACAAAAAAAATATCAACAACTGACGTTAACGCAACGAGCGGGAAATGCTAAACCTGCCACAGAGCATTTAATCGACCTAAAAGGGCAACCGCTCACAACCGGACTCTCTCCAACACTCATTAAAGCCATAAAAGAGCATCTTAATGCCGGTAACCAAGTGATGTTGTTTTTAAATCGCCGTGGCTTTGCGCCTGCGTTACTCTGCCATGAGTGTGGTTGGATTGCCGAATGCCCTCGCTGTGATCACTATTATACCTTACATCAAAAACACGGCATGCTACGTTGCCACCAGTGTGATAGCCAACGTCGTATTCCATCACAATGCCCTCAATGTGGTTCAACTAATTTAATGCCAGTAGGATTGGGCACAGAACAACTTGAACAAGGCATTGGCGAGTTATTTCCTAATACCCCCATAACCCGTATTGATAAAGATACCACCAGTCGTAAAGGAGCATTAGAGCAACAACTAGAAGACATCTATCAAGGTGGATCACGTATTCTAATTGGCACACAGATGTTGGCTAAAGGTCACCACTTCCCAGACGTTACGCTGGTGGCGCTACTTGATGTTGATGGTGCTTTATTTTCTAGTGACTTTCGTGCTGCTGAACGTTTTGCTCAGCTTTATACTCAAGTATCAGGTCGTGCAGGAAGAGCTGGGAAACAAGGTGCCGTCTATTTACAAACTCACCAACCCGATCACCCGCTATTATTAACGCTGTTAGAAAAAGGCTATGATGCTTTTACTAAAGAGGCGTTACAAGAGCGACAAGCAACCTTTTTACCCCCTTATTCCAGCCATATTATGATCCGCTCTGAAGATCATAATAACCAAAAAGCCCCCCAGTTTTTACGCCAGCTTAAACAGTTCTTCGAGCAACATCCGATGAGAGATAGTCATTTATGGGTGATGGGCCCCATTCCGGCCATTCAGGCAAAACGAGGAGGAAATTTCCGTTGGCAACTATTATTGCAACATCCTTCAAGGGGTTATTTACAAAAGTTAATGTCTGTTACTTATCCTCAGATAGTGGCGCTTCCTGAGAGTAAAAAAGTGAAATGGAATATTGATGTTGATCCAACTGATTGCTAAGCCTACTGATATTTAGCGCGCTTATAATTCAAAACTATTTATCAATTTTGCGAACTACCTCATAAAAACGATTGGTATCACACTTTTTATGCAAACTAGGTAACAGTATCTATTCAAAAAGTGGGTAAAATAACAATTTAGAATATTTCTTGAATTAAAAAACCGTCGCATCTTTGTATTTTGGACAACGACGGTTTTTTTGCAACAAAAAAGCAATCGTTTAACCAAACCATCAGTACGGAGGTATGGGGTTTGCAACAGAATAATAAAGAGAGCGCACAAGCAACAATGAAAGATGTTGCTTTTGCTGCTGGCGTGTCAACAGCCACGGTGTCACGCACATTAATGAATCCAGAAAAAGTATCCTCACAAACCCGTCAAAAAGTTGAGCAAGCTGTTCTTGACGTGGGTTATTACCCACATAATTTGTCAAAAAACCTGAAACGTAACGAGTCAAAAACGATCCTCGTGATCGTCCCTAACATCAGTGATCCCTTTTTTACAGATGTTGTATGTGGCATTGAAGAAACCGCAGCTCAACACGGCTATCTTGTGTTAATTGGTGACTGTAAACACCAACAAAAACATGAAAATGCCTTTATTAATTTAATTATTACTAAGCAGATTGACGGCATGTTACTGCTTGGCTCTCATATCCCTTTTGATGTTTCTAAAGAAGAGCAAAAAAATCTTCCTCCTATGATCATGGCAAATGAATTTGCGCCAGAGCTTGAATTGCCAACCGTTCATATTGATAATTTGACTGCTTCTTTTAGAGCCACCCATTATCTACAACAGATGGGACATAAGCGTATTGCCTGTATTACTGGCCCTGAAGATATGCCACTATGTCGTTATCGCTTACAAGGTTATATTCAAGCTATGCGTAGAACAGGTGTCCCTCTACGCGAAGATTATATTATTAGAGGTGATTTTACCCACGAAAGCGGTGCAGAAAGTCTGAAAAAGTTAATTTCGTTACCTGAACCACCGACAGCGGTATTCTGTCATAGCGATATTATGGCGATTGGAGTGATGTGGCAGGCTAAAAAACTTGGCTTACAATTACCTGACGATCTCTCTGTGATTGGCTTCGATAACCTTGATATTACACGCTATAGCGAGCCTGCATTAACCACCATGGAACAGCCACGTTACCAAATTGGTCGTCAATCCATGTTGTTACTGCTTGATCAGTTACAAGGTAGACCTGTTGCACCCGGCTCTCGCCTATTAGATTGTGAGTTAATAGTAAGAGAAAGTGTCTGTCGGCTTAAAAGCTAGGCAAAAGACACTATGTTAAGTAACATATCGGTTGTGATACCTATTCATTTAATTATCAGCGAATCGAACTGTGGCACAACGAGACTATGTGGGACGAGGACAGTCATCTGCTCGTCGTAAAAAGACAACGAAAGGCAAAGGTAAAAAGGCGGCCAGTGGGTTGCCTTTAACCACACTTATTGTAGCAATTGCGCTTGTGGCGCTATTTGTTGGCGGCCTCTATTTTATTACCCATAATAAAAAAGAGGTTGTCGAACCAACGTCATCAAGTGCAGGGCAACAACCAACTAACAACTTACCACCTAAACCGCAAGAGCGTTGGCAATATATCAAAGAGCTCGAGAATCGACAGGTGGGGAACCCATTACAGCCACCAGCGACCTCTTCAGGGAGCCAGATTAATCCGAAAGCGACACTTTCACCGGAGCAATTACGTTTTTTACAACAAATTGAAGCGGATAAACGTCAACCGGCGGTAGAGTTACCAGAAGTGCCTTATAACGGTGAAGTACCACGTTCACAGGTTGTCATTACCCCACCGACAACTACCGCACCTTCGGTACAACCCTCGCAACCTTCAGCACCGGTAAAACAGGAGCCTGCACCTGCGATAACGACACCAAAACCTGCGACGACTGAAGCGCGATTTTTAGTCCAATGCGGTTCATTTAAAACCAATGAACAAGCCGAATCTGTACGCGCAACCTTAGCATTTTCCGGTATCGAAAGCCGTGTGACCAAAGGAAATGACGGCTGGATCCGCGTTTTATCTGGCCCATTTAATAAAGAGCAAGCCAATACGCTAAGCCGTCAAGCTGCAGGCGCAGGTGTATCAGGTTGTATTCTTCGTACTGCGGGGGGTTGAAAAATAAAATTTCTCCCCCACCTATAAATCTAATTCACATAATGGGCTGTGTTTTTTCTGATATTAAAGCACAACCCACTTCTTTTTATTGATAAACCAGGGGCTGACTCATGACTACAATCGTAAGTGTTCGCCGTAATGGCCAAGTCGTAATCGGTGGTGATGGACAGGCGACGATGGGTAATACCGTCATGAAAGGCAATGTTCGCAAAGTACGCCGTCTTTATAACGACAAAGTGATTGCGGGATTTGCCGGCGGCACTGCTGATGCTTTCACGCTTTTTGAACTTTTTGAGCGTAAATTAGAGCTCCATCAAGGCCATTTAACTAAAGCCGCTGTTGAACTTGCGAAAGATTGGCGTACAGACAGAATGTTACGCAAACTAGAAGCATTACTGGCTGTGGCAGACGAAACAACATCTTTGATTATCACCGGTAACGGTGATGTTGTGCAGCCAGAAAACGATCTGATTGCAATTGGTTCTGGTGGCCCTTATGCACAAGCAGCGGCGAGAGCGATGTTAGAAAACACCGATCTAAGTGCACGCGAAATTGCGGAAAAAGCACTGAATATTGCCGGTGATATCTGCATCTACACCAACCATAATGTCAACTTTGAAGAAATCTCTTCAAAAGAGTAAGGATTTGAGAGCATGTCCGAAATGACTCCTCGCGAAATTGCCAGCGAACTCGACAGATTTATTATTGGTCAAGATAAGGCCAAACGTGCGGTTGCTATTGCACTGCGTAACCGCTGGCGTCGCATGCAGCTTGATGAAGCGCTGCGTCATGAAGTAACCCCAAAAAATATTTTGATGATTGGACCTACAGGGGTAGGTAAAACTGAAATTGCACGTCGCTTAGCAAAATTAGCCAATGCACCTTTTATCAAAGTCGAAGCCACAAAATTCACTGAAGTGGGTTATGTAGGTAAAGAAGTCGATTCTATTATCCGCGATTTAACTGATTCTGCTGTTAAAATGGTACGTAGCCAAGCGATTGAAAAAAATCGTTACCGTGCTGAAGAAATGGCAGAAGAGCGTATTCTTGATGTACTGATCCCACCAGCCAAAAATAACTGGGGAGTCACAGAATCGGCATCATCCTCAGAGCCTTCAGCAGCGCGCCAAGCGTTCCGTAAGAAACTCCGTGAAGGCCAATTAGACGACAAAGAGATTGAAATTGAATTAGCGGCCACCCCAATGGGGGTTGAAATTATGGCACCTCCAGGCATGGAAGAGATGACTAATCAATTACAATCCATGTTCCAAAATTTAGCGGGACAAAAGCAAAAAGCGCGTAAGATGAAAATCAAAGAAGCGTTTAAACTGATTGTCGAAGAAGAAGCCGCTAAACTGGTTAATCCTGAAGAGTTAAAACAACAAGCCATCGATGCAGTTGAGCAACATGGTATCGTGTTTATTGATGAAGTAGATAAAATCTGTAAACGTGGTGGTCAAAGCTCTGGCCCTGATGTTTCTCGTGAAGGTGTACAACGTGACCTATTACCACTGGTAGAAGGTTGCACCGTATCCACTAAGCACGGTATGGTGAAAACAGATCATATTCTGTTTATTGCCTCAGGTGCATTCCAAGTCTCTAGTCCTTCTGACTTAATTCCTGAGTTACAAGGCCGTCTGCCTATTCGTGTTGAACTACAAGCACTGACTGCAGAAGATTTTGAACGTATCCTTACTGAGCCAAATGCATCATTAACAAAACAGTATCAAGCATTAATGGCTACCGAAGGGGTAAGCATTAACTTTAGCCAAGACGGTATTCGCAAAATTGCTGAATCTGCATGGCGTGTAAATGAAACCACTGAAAACATCGGTGCACGTCGTCTACATACGGTATTAGAGCGTTTAATGGAAGAAATTTCCTATGATGCGAGTGAACGTCAAGGCGAAACTATTCTTATTGATGCAGAATATGTGAAACAGCATTTGGATGAGCTTGTAGCAGATGAAGATCTGAGTCGATTTATTTTATAATCAACTTATGCGATCCTTAATCAGCAATATTAACGTGGGAGGCTTGCCTCCCATTCTTATTTTTATAATAACAACGAACATGAGTATTGAATTTCAGCATGAGCGCTCAACATTCCATTAGCCGGACACAAGCCTGGCTTGAAAGTTTACGACCCAAAACCCTACCTTTAGGGTTAATTGCTATTGTGACAGGCTCCGCCTTAGCGTATTGGACGGGTCATTTTGAGCTACCTATTGCGTTACTGGCGATTTTAACTGCTGGCACACTACAAATTCTCTCTAACTTAGCGAATGACTATGGTGATGCCGTTAAAGGGACAGATACTGAAGAGCGATTAGGGCCACTGCGTGGAATGCAAAAAGGGGTGATCACCCCTGCTCAAATGAAAAAAGCCTTAATTATCAATGTAATTATCTCCTGTGTTTCAGGTATCGCCTTAATAATTGTCGCATGTAAAAAACCCGAAGATGCTATTGGCTTTTTAGTGATGGGCTTATTGGCTATCGTGGCTGCCATTACCTATACCGTAGGGAAACGCCCTTATGGCTATATGGGATTGGGCGATATTTCGGTATTAATTTTCTTTGGCTGGCTAAGTGTGATTGGCACTTATTATTTGCAAGCTAATGCTTTTAATATTGTGACACTACTGCCTGCCACCGCTTGCGGACTGCTCTCGGTCGCAGTACTTAACATTAACAATATGCGTGATCTTGAAAACGACATTCAAGCCGGTAAAAATACCTTAGCGGTGCGTTTGGGGGCTTCTGGCTCACGGATTTACCACACCTGCGTGATTGCCATAGCCATTATCTGTTTGATTGTGTTCACCCTGATTTATATGCACCGTTGGACGGCGTGGCTATTTTTATTAGCCGTACCGATGCTATTACTGCATATTAAACGCGTTAATGCCGATCTTAGTGGCGAAGCCATGCGACCACTGCTTGAACATATGGTCAAAGCGGCGCTGTTAACCAATATTCTTTTTTCTTTAGGTTTAGTTTTAGAGTAATTTACCGCTATTGTTGATTTGACTCACTGAATTGTCAGTGAGTCTTTTGCCAACACCCCCTGTTAAGGGATATACTGGACTTTCCTGAGGCAACCTGACGTAAATCCTATGAAATATGATACTTCTGAACTCTGTGATATCTATCAAGAAGATATCAATGTCGTAGAACCGCTTTTCTCAAACTTTGGTGGTCGTAGCTCTTTTGGTGGACAAATTACCACTGTCAAATGTTTTGAAGATAATGGTCTGCTTTATGACTTACTAGAAGAAAACGGTAAAGATCGTATTCTATTAGTTGATGGCGGAGGCTCTGTCCGCAAAGCGCTAGTCGACGCTGAATTGGCGCAACTGGCGGTACTCAACGAATGGGAAGGTATTGTTGTTTATGGTGCAGTACGCCAAGTGGACGCTTTATCTGAGCTTGATTTAGGCATTCAAGCGATGGCTGCCATTCCTGCAGGTTGCCCAAGTGAAGGCATCGGCGACAGTGATATCCGCGTAAACTTTGGTGGTGTTACTTTCTTCTCCGGTGATTACCTTTATGCTGATAATACTGGCATTATCTTATCTGAAGAGCCTTTAGGCTTAGATGATGACGATTTAGATGATGATTTATTAGAAGAATAATAGACCATTCTCTTATTAACAAAGATAACGCATAAAGCGACAAAAGCCACTTTATCAGCAGTCTCTTGATCACAAGTCCAGTTCAAAAGAGTTAGCAAATTTGTAGCCTTCCACATGGCTTGTAATTTGAACAAACCTTCCCTGAGCGTCTTCACTGACGCTCTTCCATTTCTTTTATTATCTTTCCAACCACTAAGCCTCCTAAGCCATCTTGCTATGGGTATTCTTTCTGGAAGTACTATTGTTAATCTTTTAAGCCAAAGTAATTTTCATACTTTGGATAACAAATATTTCTCACAACTCATGTCTTCAACTTGCTCATTGACAAACTTTAATGGGCATATGTTACATCCAATCGCTTTATCACCATCTGTTTGAATTAACTGAGTTTGGTGTTGTTCAACACTTTTAAGCGCTGATGCAAAGTGTACGCTCTTGTTTTATACGCTTTATCGTATATTTTTTATTTATACTCTATAGAGTATATTGTGACATTATACGCTATGGAGTATAATTTGATTTTATTCGCTATAGCGTATATAAACATAGCTGAAATGATTATCTCTGAGGGATAAATGAAAATTACAACGCCATCAATGTTAGCCGCTGCAATACATGACTTGCGCAAACAAAGTAAATTAACCCAAGCTCAAACGGCTGAACAAGTCGGTCTCAGGCAAGCAACTGTCTCTGAATTTGAGAACAACCCAGAATCAACAAAACTCGAAACGCTTTTTAAAATCCTTGCCTCTTTGGAACTGGAACTACATGTAGTGAAGCGAGGAAAAAACCTGAGTGAGGGTAAGGTTTGGAATAAGGAGTGGTAAGGAATGAAAGCTCAAATACTATCTGTTGCTATGAATGGTGATTTGGTTGGTAAACTAACCAAAAATACTGATGGTGGGATGTCATTTCAGAGACTTTGTCAGCAATATGAAAGCCACTTTATCAGTGGCTTTGTTTTTAACTGGTGAAAACGGTGGACGATTATTGTACGTCTTCCATTTTTCCTAGCAGAGCACGTAAACGCTCTTGCCAGCTTGATTGCTCTTGTTTCAGCTCTTCGTTTTCACGAACCAAGGCTTCTCTTGATTCTCTTGCGCCCTGCACTTCTTGATTCAGTGCATCATTTTTCTCTTTTAGCTCTTCAATTTCCATCTGTAATAATGTGATGGTATCTAGTGCTTGTTGTACTTTTGACTCTAATTTTTCAAAAACTTCAAATGACATACTGTAATCCCCCATATAATCGATACTCCCGATTGTAAGTAGCCTATCAACAACTGTCTAGCATCTTCCGTGGAATTACCTGCTTTTTTCAATTTAACAAAAATACTGGTCTGATCACACTCCTAGTGTTGTACAAGTCACTATTTAAGAGCGTTTTCACTCATTTTCATGATGGGACACACAAAATTCAATTTCGCTTATTCTCGTTTACGCTCATTAACGATAAATTTACAGTTATCTTTTCAATACGAAAAGAATACTAACAATTAAAATCACCCTCTTTCAGGATAGAATATATGAGCCAGACGAAAACCTCTCTTATGGGTCAATGCATTTCCGAGTTTATCGGTACTGCATTGCTAGTCTTCTTTGGTCTTGGTTGTGTTGCAGCAGCACGTATCGCAGGCGCTCAACTCGGTCTTTGGGAGATAAGTATTATCTGGGGCTTAGGTGTTGCCTTAGCCGTTTACCTTACTGCGGGTACCTCTGGTGCTCACCTCAACCCGGCGGTCACAGTCGCATTCTGGTTGTTTGCGTGCTTTGAACGTAAAAAAGTTATCCCTTATATTGTTGCACAAATGTTAGGTGGTTTTTTTGCCGCCGCTGTTGTGTACTTTATGTATTACAATTTATTTATCGACTACGAACAGGTCAACGGAATTGTACGAGGATCACAAGAAAGCCTCTTTACTGCGGGCGTCTTCTCTACTTACCCAGCAGCCCAAATCTCTGTGATCCACGCATTTTTTATCGAAGTAATTATTGCCGTTATTCTCGTTGGCTTAATTTTAGCCTTAACAGATGATGGTAACGGTGTACCTCGTGGGCCTTTAGCACCATTACTTATCGGTATCCTGATTGCGGTTATCGGTGGTGCATTTGGCCCATTAACTGGATTCGCCTTAAACCCTGCCCGTGATTTTGGGCCAAAATTAGTCGCATTCTTTGCCGGATGGGGTGATATTGCTTTAACAGGTGGACGCGATATTCCTTATTTCTTAGTCCCACTCATTGCTCCAATGATTGGGGGTATTTTAGGCGCACTTGCTTATCGTAAACTTATTGGCCGTCACTTACCTTGTGATACCTGCAAAATTGAAAACGACAAATAACGATGCAAGCAATATCGTTGATTATGAAAACAGGTTACTAACATGACAACAGAAACAAACAAATCGAATAGTGAAAAAAAATATATCGTTGCTCTGGATCAGGGAACAACCAGTTCACGCGCTGTCGTAATCGATCATGACGCCAACATTGTTAGCATCTCACAACGCGAATTTACCCAAATTTATCCTAAGCCCGGCTGGGTTGAGCACGATCCAATGGAAATTTGGGCAACTCAAAGCGCAACGCTAATTGAAGTATTGGCCAAAGAAGACATCCCTTCTGATCATGTTGCCGGTATCGGTATTACCAACCAACGTGAAACGACTATCGTCTGGGAAAAAGAGACCGGTAAACCTATCTATAATGCTATTGTGTGGCAATGTCGCCGTACTGCAGACTTTTGTACTCGCTTAAAAGATCAAGAAGGGGTTGAAGAGTACATTCGTCAAAATACTGGGCTTATGGTTGACCCCTATTTTTCAGGCACCAAATTAAAATGGATCCTCGATAATGTTGAAGGCGCTCGTGAACGAGCAGAAAAAGGAGAGTTACTCTTTGGTACCGTTGATACTTGGTTAGTCTGGAAAATGACACAAGGTCGTGTTCACGTAACAGATTATACCAACGCTTCACGTACTATGTTGTTTAATATTCACTCTTTAGATTGGGATCAAAAAATCCTCGATCTGCTGAATATTCCCCGCAATATGCTACCTAAAGTGGTGCCTTCTTCTGAAGTTTATGGTCAAACCAACATTGGTGGTAAAGGTGGTACACGTATTCCTATCGCCGGTATGGCTGGTGACCAACAAGCGGCACTCTATGGTCAGCTCTGTGTACAAAGCGGTATGGCAAAAAACACCTACGGAACAGGCTGCTTCTTGCTGATGAATACAGGTAAAGAAGCCGTGCGCTCTAACCACGGTCTATTAACCACTATCTGCTGTGGCCCACGTGGTGAAGTAAACTATGCCTTAGAAGGTGCGGTCTTCGTCGGTGGTGCTTCCATTCAGTGGCTACGTGATGAGCTAAAATTAATTGATGAAGCAACTGACTCAGAATACTTTGCCACTAAAGTTAATGACACCAACGGTGTTTATGTCGTACCTGCATTTACTGGCTTAGGTGCACCTTATTGGGATCCGTATGCCCGTGGCGCTATCTTCGGTTTAACCCGTGGCGCTAACCGTAATCATATTATTCGAGCTACTTTAGAATCTATCGCTTATCAAACCCGCGATGTCCTTGATGCGATGCAAGCAGACTCCGGAGCACGCTTACAAGCACTACGTGTAGATGGTGGTGCCGTTGCCAATAACTTCTTAATGCAGTTCCAATCTGACATCTTAGGTACCCGTGTTGAACGTCCTGTGGTACGTGAAAGTACTGCGTTAGGGGCTGCGTTCCTTGCAGGCCTTGCGGTAGGTTTCTGGTCTGATCTGGAAGAGGTAAAAAATAAAGCTGAGATTGATAAAGAGTTCCGCCCAGGTATTGAAACCACAGAGCGTAATTATCGTTATAACGGCTGGAAAAAAGCGGTTGCCCGTGCACAAGAATGGGAAGATCGCGGTTAATCGCTAATCCCCCCTATGAGAGAGAAGTCGCCTAGGCGACATAAAACAAATGCCGATAGTAGGTATTACACTATCGGCATTTTTATTGGCGAAAACTTAAAGGCAGTCATTAAACCGTATTCTGCTGGTGACTAAAACGGTGTGATAACGGGATCCAACACAACATAATAGCCACTGACATAATAAACATAATCATTCCTAAGCTAAATTGATTATGTTGTGGCAATAGTGCAGAGAACCAGGTTGCTATCCCTGAGCCAACATTTTGCAATCCGCCCACCAACGCACCAGCCGCTCCGGCTAAATAAGGGAATGGCTCCATCGCCCCTGTCGTTGCCAGCGGAAATAGCATCCCAGCGCCAAAGAAAAACAGGGCAGCGGGCACCAGTAAAGTCCAAATATTAATAATATTCAGCCAGCCGGGAAGCCACATTAAAATACCTGCCGCTACACAGCAAAATACGGAGTGCCACATCAATTGCACAAAGGTTTTACCTTCACGCCCTGCGTACCACGCACCAAAGAAGGCCGCGGGAATAGGTAAAATAAATAGAATACTGATAGTAATACTATTTAAACCCAACACGCCTCCCATCAACACACCGCTGGAAGCTTCAAATACGGCAATACCTGATAATGCACAAATCAACATGATCAAAAAGGCACTAAAAGTACTGTTGGACAGCAATAAATAAAAAGATGACAACATACTGCGTCTTTCAGCCTGTACAGGTCGGGTTTCTGGCATCCAGTGATACATACTAAAGAGTACACTTCCTCCTAATAATAATAGGAAGATATAACAGGCATGCCAGCCAAAGAAGTGCGCCACCACCCCACCGATCATCGGCGCTAAGAGTGGACTGACTAACACCCCCATATTTAATAAGCTATTTGCATAGCGTAACGCAGTACCGGTATAGAGATCACGAGGCTGAGTACGGGTCATTACCCCTGCTACCCCAGTCCCCATTCCTTGTAAGGTACTGGCGATCACTAAGGTAGTTAAGTTCTGTGAAAAAATAGCCACGATCGTCGCTAAACAGAAAATACTCATCCCCACTAAAATAACCGGACGACGCCCTACTCGGTCAGAAATAGGGCCATAAATTAATTGTGAAAAACCATAAGAAAACAGATATGCGCCCATTACTTGCTGTACAGCACCTGTTGGCTCACCAAAATAGACAGCCATATCAGCAATCACAGGAACATAAATCGTCTGTGTCATTTGACCGACAGCAACCAGTGCAATAATCAGTAATAACAGATTTGCATGTTCTAACTTTCTCATTTCTTTTCTTTGCTCAGAAATTAAAAATTAACCGATTAACGGACAGGAAAGTGCTACAGAGCTTTGATAAAATAAACTCTGCAAAATGCACTTGCGCTAAATAATGAGACTAAGGTAACAAATCTAGCAAAATTTGCGAAGTAGTCAGCCATTTTTATCTCGTCAACGATGTCAGTGAAAAACACCATCGTTGTCAATATAAATGTACATTTTGTATTAACGATTAACGAAACTACAGATTAATATCGCCATCACATCATCTTGATAAATAAAAACGCCCTTCCTCTTTAGAATAAATTATCGACATAAGCGCTTTCCTAAAAAGGAGATAAGAGATTATGGCAAATTGGGTTACTGGAAAAGTCATTCAAGTTAGGTATTGGACAGATACATTAATCAGTTTAGTTGTACACGCCCCTATCGATAAGTTTACAGCAGGTCAATTTGCCAAACTGGCACTCGAAATTGACGGTGAACGTATACAACGCGCCTACTCTTATGTTAACTCCCCGCAAGATCCCAACTTAGAGTTCTATCTAGTCACTGTACCTGAAGGTAAACTCAGCCCACGCTTAGCGGCGTTAACTGTTGGTGATGAACTCTTAGTGACAGAACAAGCCAGTGGCTTTTTTGTTTTAGAAGAGGTGCCTAGCGCGAATACCTTATGGATGTTATCAACAGGTACGGCGATCGGGCCATTTCTCTCTATTTTACAACTTGGTGATGATCTCGACCGTTTCGAAAATATTGTTTTAGTCCATGCAGTACGCTACGCCCGTGATTTAAGCTATCTACCATTAATGGAGCAGTTAGCTGAACGCTACCAAAAACTGCGTATCCAAACTATTGTCAGCCGTGAAAATCATATAGGTTCACTAACCGGGCGCATTCCAGCATTAATTGAAAGTGGTGCATTAGAAAAAACCGTAGGATTAACCATTTCCCCAGAAGAGAGCCATATTATGCTATGTGGTAATCCAGAAATGGTAAGAGACACGCAACAGTTACTGAAAACACAGCGTGATATGAGAAAACATTTACGCCGTAAACCGGGACATATCACCAGTGAACAGTATTGGTAATGATAACATCAGGGCTGAATAGCACTTTATTCAGCCCTGACTGTTTAGCAGTTACACACTTTAACGAAAACTTGAGTAGTCGACCTTTTCAGTCGTGGCACCAAAATAGTTTTCTCCTTGGGTGCCAATAAACACCCCACAATCTAACAACATGATCATCATAATAAATGATGGGAGAAAACGACCTATCGCCCACTGCCAAAAGGGCTCTAAACTACTGGTATCAGTCAATCCTAGCATCACCGCCAGCAACAATAGTAACAGCCATGCACCACGTTTATTTCTATCGTGAAGTCGCTTAGTAAAAATGGCACATAACGGATATAAAATAGCCAGCGAAATTATCCCCACCAGCACAGCAGGCAATGAATAGTGCTGATTAACTGTATATAATACGCAAAACAGCACAAAACAGAGTGCAAAACCCGCCCAAAAGTCACGGCGTCCAATTCGCCCTTTGAATGAAAAGGCCCAATGTTGTAAGGTCATTAATAATTTCTCAATATAGACTTATTTTAGTGAATTAAGCTGTCCATTTAACATCAAATAATACAGAGTGATTTTATAATATTCTATCGCACAACAGACCAAGGAGGACAGATGATAAAAAAAAGCACGCTTACTCAGTTAGCGCTTATCATAATAAGCATTGCTTTATCTTTGCCAACCCTTGCTATGGCAGCGTCGCCCTCTATTGCTCATCAACCCCCAACTAAAGATGATATTCTTTACCTTAAACAGGATGCCCCTGTTTTTGAAACCACCATTCCTGAGATAAGAGCTAAATTCAATCAAAATAATGCGACGTTATTTCTCAATGAATATAAAATTATCACCAACAACGATATTACTATTCCGTTAGTCAGGGCCGCGACACGAATAACCCCTTATTTATACTCATCAGCCGTATTAGAGCGTGGCAGTGAAAAAATTAAGAGTCTACAGCTCACCCTGATCCATTCACTTGATACGCCACAAATCGAAAAAGAGCATCAAGATACGGCAATGCGCTATATCACTGCATTAGTGACACAGTTTGATCCCTCCATTAATGCAGCGCAAATTCAAGAGGTGCTCAATTTATTTGCTGTTAAACAAGATGTGCCTGCTTATATTAGCCATAATGTCGGTGCTATTCGCTATATTATTGCCCACGAGGACAATCAACTAACGACCTTTGCCATTGAACCGATTAAGCTTTCACTTAATAGCAATATCGATTCAGCTATTCCGTGATAAAAAACAAAGCTATTCTATTCAATGTTCTCTATACTGTTGTGCATCAACAGAATTTGAGTTTATCGATAAATTAAATTTAAACCACTCAGTTGGAGGAAAAGTTATGCGCCATCCATTAGTCATGGGTAACTGGAAACTTAACGGCAGCATTCATATGGTTCATGAATTAATCGCTGCATTACGTAAAGAAATCAGCGGTGTTGCTGGATGTGATGTTGCTATTGCACCACCAACAGTTTATCTGTGCCAAGCTCGTCATGAAATCGGTGGAAGCCGTATTGCGTTAGGTGCCCAAGATACCGGTGTTAACTTATCTGGTGCTTTCACTGGCGAAACTTCCCCAGAAATGCTGAAAAACGTTGATGTTAAATACGTGATCATCGGTCACTCTGAACGTCGTACTTACCATAAAGAATCTGATGAATTTATCGCACAAAAATTTGGTGTGTTAAAAGAGTTAGGCTTAACACCTGTGTTATGTATCGGTGAAACAGAAGCAGAAAATGAAGCTGGTAAAACACAAGAAGTGTGCGCACGTCAAATCGACGCGATTTTAAATGCACATGGTGCACAAGCATTCAAAGATGCAGTGATCGCTTATGAACCTATTTGGGCGATTGGTACAGGTAAATCAGCAACGCCTGCACAAGCACAAGCGGTACATAAATTTATTCGTGATCATATCGCTAAACAAGATGCGGCTATCGCTGAGCAAGTCATTATTCAATACGGCGGTTCAGTCAACGATAAAAACGCAGCAGAGCTATTTAGCCAACCTGATATCGACGGTGCATTGGTTGGTGGCGCGTCACTGAAAGCAGATGCCTTTGCCGTTATCGTGAAAGCAGCAGCAGAAGCGAAAGCGAAAAAATAACTTTGATAGCAAATCGTTATCTTACCGATAAATAACTATCACGAAAATCACCTTACTGTGTCTTAACAGAAGGTGATTTTTTTATGCGTTACTCATTAATCACGTCGGCTGATTTCATCAAATACTCCCCCGGTGGCAAAATGAGTTTGTTGTGCTGATTGCCAATCGCCAAAAAGCTCATCAATAGTGAATAATTGCAGGGTTGGAAAACGTTTTTGATATTTTTCAGCAATGCTTTTATCTCTTGGACGATAATAGTTTTTAGCAGCAATTTCTTGCCCTTGAGGTGAATAAAGATACTCTAAATAAGCGGTTGCCACTTCCCGCGTACCTCGCTTATCAACCACTTTATCCACCACAGAGACGGTTGGCTCTGCCAAAATAGAGACGGAAGGGGTGACTATTTCAAACTTATCTGTACCTAACTCATTAATCGCCAGTAGCGCTTCATTTTCCCATGCAATTAACACATCACCAATACCACGCTCAACAAAAGTATTTGTCGCGCCTCTCGCGCCGGAGTCTAAGACTTCAACCTGTTGATACAGTGACTTTACAAAGGCTTTCGCTTTTTCACTGTCTTGCTGATTGGCCTTTAATCCATATCCCCATGCAGCCAGATAATTCCATCTTGCTCCACCGGAGGTTTTAGGATTAGGTGTGATAATCGATACGCCGGGTTTAATTAAAGAATCCCAGTCGGTTATCTGTTTGGGATTACCTTTTCTCACTAAAAAAACAATGGTTGAGGTGTAAGGTGCTGAGTTATCAGGTAAGCGGGTGATCCACTGCTTATCTATACGCCCTCTTTGTGCAATGGCATCAATATCATAAGCTAATGCGAGGGTGACAATATCCGCTTCAATACCATTAATTACGGCGGTTGCCTGTTTACCAGAGCCACCATGAGATTGACGAATAGTCACATGATCGCCGGTTTTTTGTTGCCAATATTGACTAAATGCGTGGTTATATTGTTGATAAAGCTCTCGAGTCGGATCGTAAGAGACATTTAATAACTGAATATCCTTCGCCCAGATGCTTTGTGTAAACAGTGCCGTCAGCGCTAGCGTCGTCAATAATCCCCATCGTTTTAACATCGTTATCTACCCCTATCCTATTTCTAGTTGGTTTATTTGTTTTGTTTAACTAGGCTGACAGAAAGATTTATAACGATGAAATAATAAAAAACAGACTGTTATACGTAACAGCTATATAGTTGAGAAAACGGGGACTCACACAGTCATTACCCATCAGATAAGAGAAGAAAAGCGCGTAGAATGAAATGTTTTCACTCGGGAAGCTGTTCTGATACAAGCTGATATTGCATCAGAACAGTCCACGAATAAGGATATAACTCAGAAAGGCTCTGGTAATAGAGTAAAACTATGGCTTAATACAGTTTTTTCGCAGTTTCATACCAATCGGCTTTAAAGACACGTTTCATATTCATAACCGCATCAATAATATCATGGTGAACCAGTTTTTCATTTTGGATCCCTACACAACGACCACCATAACCTTCAAGTAGCAGTTGTACAGAGTAAGCACCCATACGAGAGGCTAAAATACGATCGTAAGCAACCGGAGAGCCGCCACGCTGAATATGGCCTAATACAGTGGCACGTGTTTCATGTTTGGTTTCTGCTTCAATAAAACGTGCTAGCTCATGTACATCACACACATGTTCAGTAATTGCCACGATAGCATGACGTTTACCACGCTCAATACCCGCTTTAATTTCTGCTAATAATTCATCACGATCAAAAGGTAATTCGGATTCAGGCAACACCACGAACTCACAACCACCCGCAATAGCAGCGGATAAGGTTAAATCACCACAATAACGTCCCATCACTTCAACGATAGAGATACGTTTATGCGATGTTGAGGTATCACGTAAGCGGTCAATCGCTTCTACCGCCGTTTCTAACGCCGTGAAATAGCCAATAGTGTAATCAGTACCCGCAACGTCATTATCAATGGTGCCCGGTAAACCAATACATGGGAAACCCGCTTCAGTTAATTTTTTCGCCCCCAGATAAGAACCATCACCCCCGATAACCACCAGTGCATCTAGCTCATTTTGCTTCATATTTTCAATAGCAACGGCACGCACATTATCTTCGCGGAATTCTGGGAAACGCGCTGAGCCTAAAAAGGTACCACCACGGTTGATCATGTCTGACACACTAAAGCGATCGAGTTTTTTCATACGGTTTTCATATAAGCCCATATAGCCATCAAAAATACCGTACACTTCTAAACCTTCGCTGAGTGCTGCACGGACAACACCACGGATCGCGGCATTCATACCCGGTGCATCACCACCACTTGTTAAAACCCCAATTCTTTTGATCCCATTAACCATGATTACCTCTGATTCTTATTCGATATCATTATTGCAATATATTGTTGGAATAACTGTTATCTTAATACCGGCTTCACGAACGTAATCCACCGATATCTCAAATGCTGAATTGATTCAACAACCCCATTGTACGCATATTTTTTATCACTTCATCATCAACGTACATTTTTTTTTATAAACTTGATGCGCATTAAATTAATTGAGTAGCCTGTATAAATACTATACTAGTCTATCGTCTCTGTATTACACCGATAAGTTAACACTTTTTATACAGATACTTTACAGCCTTTTGCTATCTATCTCAAAAAACAGTGTGTTAGCCATATATAGCTATCAACATATCACATAAAGTGTAATGGGCTTATTGACTGTTTGCTTAACACTTTGCGCGCTGTTATCGATACTTTTGTGTTATTCGGCATAAATAGAAAAAGCGCCCACCCTACACAATTGTGACTGATGACAAAAATTTTGCGTTAATTTACCGTTTATACAATAAGGCTGATACAGTATAACAAACAGTACAGTAGGAGGTTTTATGTTTGATTTAACGGGTAAAATTGCTTTAGTTTCCGGCGGAGCAAAAGGTATTGGTAAAGGCATTGTTAGCGCATTAAAAAACAGCGGTGCACAGGTTATTATTGCTGATATTGATGATGTAGCAGGTAACGCAACCAAACAAGCACTTGGTGTTGATTTTATGCACCTTGATGTCACCTCTCAAGCAGCCTGTGAACAAGTAGTCAATGATATTGTTAAACAGTATGGCAAACTCGATATTCTTTGCTCTAATACCGGTATTTTCCCCCAAGCGACAATTAAAGAGATGACCGAAGCTGATTGGGATAAAATGCATACCGTCAATTTAAAAGGGATGTTTTTCTTAGTAAAAGCGGCCCTTGCGGTAATGGAAAAACAACAATATGGCCGTGTGATCATCACCTCTTCTATTACAGGCGCCATTACTGGCTATCCGGGCTGGAGCCATTACGGAGCAAGCAAAGCAGGTCAGTTAGGCTTTATGCGCAGTGCTGCACTAGAATATGCACGCCACGGTATTACCATTAATGCCGTTATGCCCGGCAATATTTTAACCGAAGGCTTACAAGCCCAAGGAGAGACGTATCTTAATCAAATGAAGGCCTCTATCCCAACCCATACCTTAGGGGAGCCTGAAGATATCGGCTATGCCGCCGCATTTTTTGCCTCTAATGAAGCAAAATATATTACCGGTCAAACCATTATTGTCGATGGCGGCCAGATTTTACCTGAATCTCCAGAGGCGTTGTTGTAGTTGATTAGATTAATTAAGGAAGAATGAATCGATTCTTCCTTCTTGCTCTATATAAATTTAGGCTTTTAGATTATAATTTTTAACCTTTTATTTAATCTTACGATTTTCTCTATTTGCCTTATATAACTACATTATGAAAAAACTCTTTACTAACAAAATATTGCAATGCCTTATTTTGCTTATATTTGTTTTATTACTACATATCTCATTAGGATATAAATTACGCCCCTTCTATGTTCTGACTTTTACCGCTTTTCTTCTATGCTTATCTGGATATTTTAAAAGAACCTATTTCATCTTTATAATATTATTGATGATGGTTGGTGCTATTTATTCACCAATAGGTTTAAAGTATGGCTCACCAAATATCAACTCTATCATCTCTATCTTCTATACCAATACACATGAGAGCTTAGAGTTTATCTTATCTGTTTCTCCTATAAGCTTAGCATTTAGTTGTTTACTTATATTATTTGGCTTACTTAGTCTTAAAGTGAACCTCTTAATTGGAAAGAAACTATCACTATTTACCGTCTCTATTTTTATCTTGACCAGTGTTACATGGCCGGTAAAAGCCCTTATTACTCATGATGATTACTCTTTTGAAGCCAAATTACCTATAATTCGCTTTTTTAGTGATATAAAAAAACATTATGATACAGTGATAATAGAAAATAATTGGATAAATACAGAACTTAACAAAAAAGATAGTTGGTTACCTATTAATAATAGTAAATATAAAAATTATATTTTAGTTATCGGCGAAAGTGCCAGAAAAGACTTTATGCAAAGCTATGGTTTCCCAATTCAAAATACACCATTTTTAGAGAAATCTCCTGTAATACAGTTTGACGACTATATTTCATCAGCACCATCTACTTTATTTTCCCTTCCTCCTTCATTAACCTTAAAAAATGATAAAACAGGTGATATGGAGTTACAAAACAATATCATCACGTTAGCTAAAAAAGCAGGTGTCTATACTTATTGGTTTTCTAATCAAGGTTCTATGATTGGCTCTGATTCTATTATTTCTACTATAGGTAAACGTGCTGATGTATATCACTTCTTAAGCAAAGGTGATTATCATAATAACGGAAGAACCACTGATGATGATTTATTGCCTGATATCAAAGCAGCTCTTTCAACAAATAGCCATAAAACCAACCTCATTGTTGTACATTTAATTGGTTCCCATTCACAAGCCTGTGCTAGAACCCAAGGACAATACGATGAGTTTTTTCAATCAACCGAAGTCTCTTGTTATGTGCAAAGTATAAAAAATACAGATAAGTTATTAGAAAAAATCGTCGCGATGTCAAATGCAACGGGCAATTCATGGTCTTTACTCTATTTTTCTGATCACGGATTATCTTATGAACATAAGGGGGAAAGCTATACTAAACTTACCCATAATGATCAATTTAAACAAAATTTTGAGGTACCACTCTTTATACTTTCGAGTGATAGTCACGAGAAATATCACATAACAGCAAGAAGAAATGGTAGATATTTTATGACGTTATTTTCTGAGTGGATAGGCATTCAAGATCCCAAAATTTCTAATCATTGCCATATGATTTCAAATGATATTTGCACTGATCAAGACACGGTTATCAACTTTCAAAAAGAAGAAATCGATTATAATTCACTACCAGAAGATAAAATAATATATCAATAATAAAATTAAAAACGCAAAAAAAAGCCCCTCTCCAGAGGGGCTGCAAAAGACAGGGATGGTGTCTATGGCAAGGAAAAAACTTCGTTGTTGCTACTTACTCTCTAACTAGGTACTGCTTTACTACACTCTTACTACATTACTAAAGGACTTTACTTAATCACTAATTAGCTTTCTCTTGAGTTTGCTGGTTTTGCTGACTAACAGAAGAGACTCGCTGTTGATAATTCTTTTCTAGCTGCGCTTTTTGCTCTGGGGTTAATAGCTGATACATTTGATTATGAACTTTCGCCATTTCAACTCGGCGCTCTATTGCTTGTTTGTCCATATCTTGTATTTGCGCTCTTACCGCTGCTTCATCAAACTTATCCGCAGTAATTAGCTTATGCATATTTTCGTGACGCTGACGAAGATCACTGTTATTAAAACGATCTTGATGATGCTGGCGCATTAAATCGCGCATTTGAGTGCGTTGTTGCTCTGTTAATGTAATACCATTAAACATACGCGACTCACCGAAATTATTGTTACCCATCATATGGCCACGTTGTCCACGATGACCTCGGTTATCACGTCCATCATGCATACCGTAACCGTATCCACAATGGTAATTATCATTATACTGTTGTTGCCCTGCAGGCTGATTATTTGTATTTGATGTTTCAGCCATTACTACCGTCGGAGCTACTAAAAACATTGATGCTAGTGCAACCATTGCTACTTTACGCATTGTCCCACTCCTCATTCGGTTATAATACCGACTTATTAATGCTGACCTAAATATGTGTAATTGTTCTCGATGTGGATTACTATACCTTTACGGCTGCAAACTAGCGTCAGAGCGTGTAAAAGAACGTAAAGTCATAGATTCGCGCTATTTATTATCGTATTTTTCTCTTGGAGGAATTGACGAATGCATAAAATCTTATTAGTGGATGACGATCGCGAATTAACCTCGCTATTGAAAGAACTACTTGAAATGGAAGGCTTTAATGTTGTGCTCGCCACTGACGGCGAACAGGCCTTAAAACTTCTGGACGCGTCTATTGACTTGTTATTACTGGATATCATGATGCCACGTAAGAACGGGATCGAGACACTTAAAGAGTTACGCCAAAATTTCCAAACACCTGTCATTATGTTAACGGCAAGAGGCAGCGATCTTGATCGTGTACTTGGCCTAGAGCTGGGAGCAGATGACTATTTACCTAAGCCATTTAACGATAGAGAGCTAGTTGCACGCATTAGGGCTATTTTACGTCGTTCCAACTGGAGTGAACAGAAACAGACCGATGGCAACACCTCACCGATATTGCAAGTTGATAAGTTACAACTTAATCCGGGTAGACAAGAGGCCAGCTTTGATAATGAACCATTAGAGCTAACAGGTACTGAGTTTACGTTACTTTATCTACTTGCTCAGCATTTAGGACAAGTAGTATCGCGCGAGCATCTCAGCCAAGAAGTGTTAGGTAAACGCTTAACACCTTTTGATAGAGCGATTGATATGCATATTTCCAACTTACGTCGTAAGTTACCGGAAAGAACAGACGGGCAGCCTTGGTTTAAAACATTACGTGGCCGTGGTTATCTTATGGTTTCAATAACTTAATAAAAAATCTTTATGATAAACAGTTTGTCAGCGCGTATATTCGCCATATTCTGGCTGACACTAGCATTAGTTCTGGTGCTAGTTATGATGGTACCCAAGCTGGACTCGCGCCAGCTTACCACTTTACTTGAAAGTGAATACCGTCAAGGTGTTATGCTAGAGCAACATATAGAAGCCGAACTAGCGCAAGATCCGGCTAACGATCTGCTATGGTGGCGGCGATTAATCCGCGCCATTGATAAATGGGCGCCACCTGGTCAACGTCTTATTATTGTCACCAGTGAAGGTCGTATTATTGGTGCTCAACGTAATGAGATACAAGTTGTCAGAAACTTTATGGGGCAGTCTGATAACGCAGACCATCCGAAAAAGAAAAAATACGGTCGCTCTGAGATGTTAGGCCCCTTTTCCATTAGAGATGGTGAAGATCACTATCAACTTTACTTAGTGCGCCCATCAAGTAGCCCACAATCTGACTTTATCAATTTATTATTTGATAAACCGCTTTTATTACTGATATTCACCATGCTTATCAGCACACCGCTACTGGTTTGGCTCTCTTGGAGCTTGGCAAAACCGGCCCGAAAACTCAAAAATGCGGCGGATGATGTGGCAAAAGGTAATCTGCGCCCTCACCCTGAGCTGGAAACCGGCCCACAAGAATTTTTAGCGGCAGGCACCAGTTTTAATCAGATGATCAGCGCCTTAGAACGCATGGTTGAAGCGCAACAGCGATTGATTTCTGATATCTCCCATGAATTGCGCACCCCGTTAACTCGTTTACAGCTTGCCAGTGCATTACTACGTCGTCGTAGCGGTGAAAGTAAAGAGCTAGAGCGTATTGAAACAGAAACGCAGCGGCTAGATGGCATGATCAATGACTTATTAGTGCTTTCTCGCAACCAGTATAAAAATGAGTTATTACGCGAAACCGTAAAAGCGAATGAGCTTTGGAACGATATTTTAGATAATGCGAAATTTGAGGCTGAACAGAGCAATAAAACTCTAACAGTAACCGCCCCGCCAGGCCCATGGACGATTTATTGCAATCCTTATTCATTAGCGAGTGCCTTTGAAAATATCGTTCGCAATGCCTTGCGTTATTCACATTCTCGTATTGAAGTGGCTTTTACCGAACAAAATCAGGGTATCACTATTATTGTTGATGATGATGGCCCAGGGGTTAGCCCAGAAGATCGCGAGCATATTTTCCGACCTTTTTATCGTACGGACGAAGCACGTGATAGAGAATCCGGCGGCACAGGGCTGGGACTGGCAATTGTTGAAACCGCGATTAGTCAACATCGAGGCCATGTAAAAGCCGACGATAGCCCATTAGGGGGATTAAGAGTGGAGATTTGGTTGCCGAGAGGGAGTATTAGCTCAAGCAATAAATTATAATTATCATTTTTAACTATTGATAATTACTGTATATTTTACCCTATTAATTTATACAAAATGTACTAAGTTCTTAGGGTAAAATATGAAATTTTTAGTCGTAGGCTGTGGGTTAACAGGGGCTGTAATTAGCCGCCATCTAGCTGATGCTGGTCATTGCATCACGATAATAGACCAAAGATCACATATTGCTGGTAATTGCCATACAGAACGAGATAGAAATACCGGTATTATGGAACATGTTTATGGTCCACATATCTTCCACACTAGCGATGAAGTGGTATGGGAATATATCAATAAACATGGTGAAATGATCCCTTATGTAAATAGAGTAAAAACAACTTATCAAAATCAAGTATATTCTTTACCTATTAACCTACATACAATAAATCAATTCTACCAAAAAGCGCTAAATCCAGAACAAGCAAAAGCTTTTTTAAGTACTATCACAGATAAATCTATTACTGATCCTAAAAACTTTGAGGAACAAGCCCTAAAATTTATTGGAAAAGATTTATATGAAGCCTTTTTTAAAGGCTATACAGTAAAACAATGGGGTTGCGACCCTAAAAATCTACCTGCGAGTATTTTAAAACGCCTCCCTGTAAGATTTACTTATGATGACAATTATTATTCTCATAAATACCAAGGAATGCCTAAACATGGCTATACCGATATAGTTCGTTCTATCCTTGATCATAAAAATATACAAGTAATAACAAATAAAAAGTATGACCATAGCGAAAGCAAAGAATATGACCATATTATATGGACTGGAAAAATAGATGAATGGTTTGGCTATTGCGAAGGTAGATTAAACTATCGAACGCTAGATTTTATAAAACATGAAACTATAGGTGACTATCAAGGTACAGCTGTTATGAATTACGGCGATATCGCGGTACCTTATACTCGCATACATGAACATAAACACTTCTCACCATGGGAATCTCATGACAAAACGATTTATATTGAAGAACATAGTCGGGTATGCGAAGAGAATGATATTCCTTACTATCCCATTCATTTAGAAGAAGAAAATAAAATATTAAACAAATACTTAGAATTGGCTCAAAAAGAAAAATATATCACTTTTGCAGGTAGGCTAGGTACATATAGATATATGGATATGGATGTATCAATTAAAGAAGCACTTATGCTTGCAGAAAACTTAGTATCAGATTTAATAAATCAAAATGAACTTAAGTCGTTCTACCACAAACACCAATAACAAGAGAATATTCTATGTCAAAATTTTTAGCAGTAATTAGATGTGGAGATAATTCACTTCATAAAAACTGGGTTAATGATAATGCCCAATTTGATGTAATTCTTAGTTATTTTGGTGAAGATATCCCTTATTCTTTAGATAATATAAAATATGTACACCACTTTAAAGGATCAAAATGGGAAGGATTATACGATTTATTCCATAACCATCCAGAGTTATGGGCTGATTATGATTATATCTGGTTGCCTGATGATGACTTAGACAGTACCGTAGAAAATATCAACTTATTTTTTGAATTAATGCAAAAGTATCGATTCGATCTTTGCCAACCAGCATTAACGAATAATAGTTACTATTCCTATAAAGACTTACTACAAGAACCGGATTTAATATATAGAGAAACTAATTTTGTAGAAGTAATGGCGCCCTGCTTTTCAAAGAAAATCATTTCTAAAGCATATCAAACATTTAATGAAAATAAATCAGGGTGGGGACTAGATTTTTATTGGCCTATTTTATTTAAAGAAGAAAATATTAAAGTTGGTGTTATAGACTCTACACCAATACATCATACACGACCAGTAGGGATAGCAGGCCATGGAAGTAGTGATAAAACCTTATCGCCTTTAAATGAACTTCATCAATTATTAGACAAGTATTCACTTGAAATACCTACGTTTGTAGCAACTTCACTTCTAACCCAAAAAGGGAAAATGATACAAAAAGGCAGTTTCAGCTATTCTTTAAGAGAGTTTATGAAAAAAAGAAAATAACCCTATGATTAAATTAAGAAATTTACCATAAAATCACAATAAAACTACTTTTATATCAACCATAAGGACTGTTTTTATATTGAATAAATGCAGTCTAATTACCTGATACAAAGTAGATACATTTTGAGTAATGTAGTTTTAACGCTTACAGCAATACAATAAAAAAATTACTACATTAAAATATTCTGCCATTTATTGAAGAGTATGTGGCATATTCTTTTCATTCCCATCTTTATAGATATTTCAGAATGATCTTGCTAAATCAGTCGATATTCCGATACTTATATATACCTAATCAATGTTAGAATACCCATCAATTACTTGACCCGCTGGTTTGAAGAGTCTAATCTCAAAGCGGTTTAGCATACTGTTAAAGTATGCTTATATAATAAAACTCTTATATTACAGATAGATAAGGGTTTTAAAAGAGAAATTTTGGCGCTCTGGGGGCCGTAAACCCAGTGCGGTAGCTTTAGCCGTTTTAATTATTAAAGTAGTTCTTGTTATTAAATACAGTATAATCGGGCCTAAAGACAATATTTTTCATATTTTAGGCTATGTATAATCAGGAGCAGAAGGTAATGAATCAGTATTATTTACTATTAAATAGAATGCAATTAACGTTTTATTAAAAAAATAGATAATATTAATAATGAAAGACCAAGAATCGTAGCTATGAAGAAATAATCATTATGACCGGAAGAAATTTTTTTAAATATTTTGGAAAATTTATATCTTTAATTTCATTTTTATTATCAGTTTTCCCTAAAAAATTTAATTTATTTTTATTTAATCTATTTAGTGGATGCCCTACATACTGTGGTACCCTCATAAGATATATATTATTAAAATCAATCATTAAAGATTTAGGTAATAATGTCTATATTGGACGATGGTGTATAATAAAAAACATTAACAATCTGACTATTGGTAATAATGTTAGTATTCATGATATGTGTTATATAGATGCTCTAGGCGGTATAAAAATCGGTAATAATGTATCTATAGCTCACCAATGTAGTCTAATATCTTTTGAACATAACTATAATGATGAGCAAACAATACCGATAAAATATCAGAGAATTATAAAAAAAAATATAATATTACATGATAATATTTGGATTGGATGTGGTAGCCGTATTTTAGCTGGTACAATTATTCCTCAAAAAACAGTTATTGCAGCTAACACTGTAACTAAAGGTGAATTAAAACAAGGAGTAAATGCAGGAAGCCCAGCAAGAAAAATTAAGGATATACTATGAAGTTATTATTTCTACATGACCATTATATATATGTTGATAAAAATAATAATGCATTTTCCCCGGGTAAACTCTCCAGTGAATCTTTTTCTCGTTATCTAAATCATTTTGATAATGTTACAGTTCTAACTAGAAGTAAACTTATTGATGAAGATCTATCTAATTCTTTAAATTTTAATCAAATAAATACTGATAACATTAATTATATTCCTTTTGATAATCAATCAAATATTAAAAATAGATTTTTTAAGCGACAACTTTACAAGAGAAAATTAAAAAAAATAATTAATCAATATGATGCTATTATAGTTAGGCTTCCCAGTGAAATTGGCTTCTTGGCAGCAGAAATATGTATTTCACTACATAAGCCTTATGTATCTGAGGTTGTTGCTTGTCCAGTTGATGCTATGGATGGTTTTGATAATTTAAAATCTTACCTATATAAGCCAATTATAAAAAGAAACATGGAAAAATATGTCTATAATTCTATAGGTAGTCTATATGTTACTCGTTTTTTTTTACAGAGAAAATATCCAACTAAAGGATTCCAGTGCAGTGCATCAAATGTAGAAATTGAGAAGGTTTCTTTTATAAAAAGAGATATAAGCAATAAATTGAAAATAAACATTACATTAATAGGTAATCTTGATAGTCCTCATAAAGGTTATAATATTTTATATAAAGCATTAAGTTTATTAGATGATAAACTTATAGATAAATCACTAATAATTTATTTAGTTGGACCTGGTAATAAATATAAAATTATTCCTTCATATAAAAATATTATGATTAAGTATACAGGTTCACTGAATAAAAAAGAGGTATTTAAACTGTTATATAATACCGATATCTATATCCAACCCAGTAACCAAGAAGGATTGCCTAGAGCAACAATAGAAGCAATGAGTTTATCTATACCATGTATCACCAGCAATGCGGGAGGATTACCAGAATTAACTCACGAAAAGTGCATACATAATACTAATGATTATAAAGCTCTTGCAGAAAAAATACTATTTTTAATAAATAATCATGATTTTTATAAAGAGCTTTCTTCAATTAATGCCAATAAATCTGAAAATTATTTAAACGAAAAATTATCTCTTATTAGATCTGATTTTTTCAATAAATATAAGTCATTACTAATCTCAAAAATTGAAAATGAAAAAAAATAATAGTTTAGTAAAAAATTTATCGCTCATCTCTTTCTTTCTTATCTATCTATCATTGATAACAGATAAACTAAAATATAACTTAGAAGCGAATATACTTATTGTTATCACATTTTGTATATCTTTAATAATATTATTATATAATAATCTTAAAATTACTAATAAAGATATAGTATTAACTTATATAATTTACTTTAGTGTATTTTTTGGTATTATATCTACAATATTAGCTAATGACATAGAAGGCTTAATATCTATAATTAAATTTTTTTGTTTTATTTTTATTGGTAGTACAATTTCTATTTCTATATTAAGAAATATAGAAGTTATTTCAATATTAAATACTTATTATCTAATTGTTTTTTCATTGATTATCATTTTTCTTTATGGAGATAACTTAGGACGGAACTTTAAAGGTCCATTTTTAAATCAAAATTCTCTTGGTATGATTTTATCATTGGGTGTTTATTTTTCTTTATTATCAATATTTATTAATAAAAATAAAATTAAAATAACTATTTCATTTTTTGCTTTATTTTTATCAGTTCCTATTCTTCTATATACAAATAGTCGAACAGCTATTTTAGCTCCTTTTTTAGCCATAGGAGTAGTTTTCTTGTATTCTCTTTTTAAAATCAATAAATTGCATATAAAAAAAATATTAATATCATTCTTTTTTATTAGTTTAATAATTATTTCTTTATTTTTATTACAAGATATTCTTAATGAAACAATACTAGAAAAATTTAATCGTAAATCTGGTGATTTGACTAGTGGAAGATTAGAATTTATAAAAGCAACAATACCTTATTTGAATTATATATATTCCACTAAAGTTCCTGAATATATAATTATAGATAACACATTAGTTGCATATGCTGCTAATTTTGGAATTATCTCTTTGTCTTTCTTTGTATTAATATATTTTCTATATCCTATTACCTTTATATATATAAGAAAAAAATTGACATATACTCAATCCTTATTTATATCTAGTTTCTATATATATTATTTTTTCTATTCATTACTAGAAAGTATTAGGATATCCCCTAACACATTAATATTTTTAACAATTTATTTTTTCCTTTGTTATAAATTAAAAAATAGAAATAATGAAGCTATTAAAAGATAATATATACAACCTTATTGGAAATATTACTTATGCTTTATCACAGTCATTAGTAATTATAATTCTAAACAAACTAGGTAATCCTATCGATGTAGGTGCTTTTACTTATGGTATGGCTGTTATAATACCCTTTTTTATATTGGCTCAAGGAGGACTAAGATCTATTATTTCTATTGATGCAAAAAATAATTATAATTTTAATATTTATTTTTATTTAAGACTAATTTGTTGTGTTATTGCACTTTTGTTAGTAGCTCTAATTAATATAAGTAATAAATACTTTACAATAATAATTCTGCTTGCAACATTTAAATTTATGGATTCTATTTTTGATATATACTATGGGCAATATCAGAGAGATAGTAACTTTAAAAGTATTTATAAATCAAGAGTAATTAGATCCATTAGCAATATATTATCATTTACAGTAACATACTATTTTACTAAAAATCTTATTTTTTCATTAATAATTTATACATTATCCTCATTAATTATTTACCTAATATACGATTTTAGAGTATACAAAATAAATATTAAAAATCTGAAGCACTCTATTCTTTTTAAAGTTTTTATAATATCACTTCCATTAGCAATATCATCATTTCTAATATCATTAAATACTAATATACCTCGTATATTATTAGAAAATAAAGTTGGAATCATTACATTAGGAGCCTTTGGAAGCTTTATTTACTTGCTGAACATCTGTCAAATTGTAGTTCAATCTATATGCCAAGTGTTCTCTCCTCGTCTAGCCAAATACTATTTAGATAGTAATTACTCTGCATTTAAAAGAAACAGTTTTTTACTGATTTTTTTAATACTTTTAATATCTATTATTTTTGTTTTATTTGCAATTTTTTTACAAGATATAATATTTTATTTATTATTTAATTCTTCTTTCTACAAGTATAAAAATATATATGAATATATAATTTACATTTCTCCCATTATTTTCCTAGGTGTTGCCCTAGGGAACATATGCACTGCTCAACGAAAAATAAAAATTCAACCCTATATTTTTTCAGTCATAACAATTATTAATCTAACTTCAGCATATTTTACTATCAGTTTATATGGTATCTATGGTGCTATATTTTCTTTGCTATTAGTAGCATTATTGACTTGTGTATTTTTAACGTTTTACATAAAATTTTACAAAAGGTAACGCAATGAAAGTATTGCATATTTTAGGGCAATTAGATACCGGTGGAATAGAATGCTGGTTAAATGATTTAATAGAAAAATCTAATGAAATGGATTCAAAGATTGAATATACTATAATTGTAGATAAAGTACATATAGGTAATCTTGAACAAAATTTTTTAAATCTAAATGTTAAAGTTGTACATATAACACCAAATAAAAAATCAAAAATAAATTATTTGAAAGATATTTATAATATTATAAAAAAAGAAAATTTTGATGTCATACACTCACATGTAAGCTTTACTTCTGGAATTATTAATGCAATAGCTTATGTTAATAAAGTTAAAATAAGAGTTACTCATATACATAGTAATAGATTGCTAGAAATAAAAAGATCTTCTTTTTTAAAAAAAATAAAAATATTTTCCTTACTATTATTAATAGAACTTTTTTCTACAAATAAAATAGCAGTGAGTAACAACGCAAAAAGGACATTTTTGAAGAAAAAAAATAGTCTTATTATTCCTTGTGGGAAAAATTTTTCAAAAATATGGGATAAAACAGAGATCTCTTGTAACTTAGAATTATGGAAAAAAAATTGTATATTATTAATAAGTATAGGTCGATTAGAAAAAGTTAAAAATCATATTTTTCTATTAGAATTAATGAAGCATCTTAGCGATGATTTTAAGCTATTAATTATAGGAGATGGTTCAGAAAAAATTCATTTAGAAAACTTTATTGAAAAGAATAATCTTGAAGATAGAGTAAAATTATTTGGAATTAGTGATAACTGCTTAAATATAATGGTAAATTTAGGTAATGTCTTTCTTTTCCCTTCGTTACATGAAGGATTAGGAATGTCAGCAATAGAAGCTCAAGCTTGCGGACTCCCTGTAATTTGCTCAACTAATGTTCCTAAGGAAATAAAGCTAACAGAAAATGTATTTTTTCTACCTATAGAAAAAAATGATAAGAAATTATGGATAGATAAGATCTTAGATTTAAAAGATAAAAAGCAAGGGATAAAAGAAAAAATTATTACAGGAGAATATTCTATTGAAAATAATTTTAATAAAATACATGAAATCTACTTGCGCAACTCTTACCCAAAAGAATCAAAATGAAAAAAATTGCCATTACATCAAACACCAGTTGGTATTTATATAACTTTAGAAAAAATACTATAATATCTTTAATAGAAGCTGGATTTAAAGTTTATACTGTTTCACCTATTGATAGTTACTCTAACAAACTAAAAGAATTAGGTGCAGAACATATAAATATCAAAATTGATTCAGCCAGTAAAAATCCTTTGATTGACCTTTATACATTGATTTCATTTTATAAAATATTTAAACAACTTAGATGTAATGCTGTACTTAATTTTACTCCTAAAAATAATATTTATGGAACATTAGCAGCAAAATTAAACAAAATAAAAGTCATCAATAATATTGCAGGTTTAGGTACATTATTTGTAAATGATACTATTAGTTGCAAACTAGCAAGAAACTTATACCGCTATAGCCAAAAATATGCTGATAAAATATTTTTTCAAAATAACGATGACCTTTCATTATTTTTAGAAAAAAAATATGTCGATAAAGTACAAGTTGATAGATTGCCAGGTTCAGGTGTTGATTTATCTCGCTTTACATTATCATTATCAGAATATAAACATAAATTTAGATTTCTATTAGTGGCAAGAATGCTTTATGAAAAAGGGATTACTTTTTATGTTGAAGCTGCACGTATCTTAAAAGAAAGATATGGCGATAAAGTTGAATTTTGTCTTTTAGGATTTGTTGGTGTAAATAATCCTTCAGCAATCACACATAAACAAATGAATAACTGGGTAGCTGAGGGAATTATTAATTATTTAGGTACATCTGATACCGTAGAAAATGAATTAGCCCAAGCAGATTGTATAGTGCTACCTTCTTTTTACCGAGAAGGAGTACCAAAAACATTACTAGAAGCTGGAGCTATGGGAAAACCCATAATCACTACTGATAATGTTGGTTGTCGAGAAACAGTTACTCATGGTTTTAATGGATATATATGTCAACCTAAGTCTGTATCAAGCTTAGTTGATGCCATGGATAGATTTATTAACTTACCCTATGAAAAAAAATTAAAAATGGGTAAAAATAGTAGGCAGAAAATCGAAACTGAATTTGATGAAAGAATAGTCATAAAAAAATATTTAGATGCGTTAAAAGAAATTATGTAACTTTAGGATAAAAAATGAAAATCACCATCTCAGGAACCGGCTATGTCGGTCTATCTAACGGGATACTCCTTTCCCAGCACAACAAAGTTGTTGCATTAGATATCAATAAAGAAAAAGTCGAACTATTAAACAAAAAAATCTCTCCTATCTCTGATAAAGAAATTGAAGAGTTTTTAGCTACTAAAGAGCTCGACTTTACAGCAACTTTAGATAAAGAATTCGCTTATAAAGATGCTGAATTTGTTATCATTGCCACTCCTACCGATTATGATCCTAAAACTAACTACTTTAACACCTCTTCTGTAGAGTCGGTTATTCGTGATGTTTTAGAATATAATCCAAACACTACTATGATTATAAAATCAACCATTCCAGTTGGTTTTACTAAACAGATGAGAGAAAAATATCATACCGATAATATTATCTTCTCTCCTGAGTTCTTACGTGAAGGTCGCGCCCTTTACGATAACCTCTATCCGTCTCGGATTGTGATTGGTGAGCAATCTGCAAGAGCAGAGAAATTTGCTGAGCTTTTACAACAAGGGGCATTAAAAAAAGATATTGATGTTCTTTTTACTGACTCTACAGAAGCAGAAGCAATCAAACTATTTGCTAATACTTATCTCGCACTGCGTGTTGCTTATTTTAATGAACTCGATAGCTACGCCCAAGCTTACAATTTAAATGCAAGACAAATTATTGAAGGTGTTTGTTTAGATCCGCGTATTGGTAATCACTATAACAACCCCTCATTTGGTTATGGTGGCTACTGCTTACCAAAAGATACTAAACAACTATTAGCCAACTACGAATCAGTGCCTAATAATATTATTGGCGCCATTGTGGAAGCTAACCGCACTCGTAAAGACTTTATTGCTGATTCTATTATCGCTAAATCACCGAAGATTGTTGGTGTTTATCGTTTAATTATGAAATCAGGCTCTGATAATTTCCGCTCCTCTTCAATTCAAGGCATTATGAAGCGTATTAAAGCAAAAGGTATTGAAGTGGTAATTTATGAGCCAGAAATGAAAGAAGAGACTTTCTTTAACTCAAAACTAATTCATAATTTAGATGAGTTTAAAGCAATGTCTGATGTCATTATTACCAATAGAATGGCTTCAGCACTAAACGATGTTGAAGAAAAAGTTTATACTCGAGACCTCTTTGGTAACGATTAATTAATAGAAACGGATTAATTACGTAATGAAATATTTAGTCACAGGTGCTGCTGGATTTATTGGTTTTCATCTAATAAAAAAACTGATCCAGCAGGGTGAAACCGTTGTTGGTATTGATAACCTTAATGATTATTATGATGTTGCTTTAAAAGAAGCTAGACTTAATCTTTTAAATCAACTGGATAATTTCTCTTTTTCTTTTATTGATTTAGCTGATAGAGAAAAAATTGCTCAATTATTTGAGATTGAGAAATTTGATAGGGTTATTCATTTAGCTGCACAAGCTGGTGTTAGATATTCACTAATTAATCCGTTTTCTTACGCTGATAGTAATTTAACTGGTTTTCTAACTATTTTAGAAGGTTGCCGACACAATAACGTTAAGCATCTTGTTTATGCATCATCAAGTTCAGTCTATGGCTTAAATGATGAATTGCCATTTTCTCCTCATGATCAGGCTAATCATCCTGTTTCTTTATATGCAGCCACTAAAAAAGCTAATGAATTAATGGCGCATAGCTATTCTCATTTATATGGTATTCCGACTACTGGATTACGTTTTTTCACAGTCTATGGCCCTTGGGGACGCCCCGATATGGCATTATTTAAATTTACTAAAGCCATTATTAACAATCAGCCTATAGATATCTATAACCATGGTGAAATGAAACGTGATTTCACTTATGTTGAAGATATTGTAGAAGGTGTTACACGTATTGCTGATGTGATCCCTACAGCCCAGCAAGATTGGAAAGTAAGTACAGGTACTCCAGCAGATAGTTCTGCACCCTATAAGGTTTATAATATTGGTAATGGATCTCCGGTAAATTTAATGGATTACATTAGTGCATTAGAAATACATTTAGGTAAAAAAGCAGATAAAAATATGTTACCAATGCAACCCGGTGATGTGTACACCACATGGGCAGATACTGAGGATTTATTTAAAGCAACTGGCTATAAACCTCAAACAAGCGTTGATGAAGGTGTAAAACAGTTCGTTGATTGGTATAAAAACTATTATCAAGTAAAATAAATAATGCTCAATATCGTCTTATTTGAACCCGAAATTCCACCGAATACGGGTAATATTATCCGCCTGTGTGCCAACACAGGCTTTCATCTTCATTTGATCCAACCATTGGGTTTTACTTGGGATGATAAACGGCTACGCCGTGCAGGGCTTGATTATCGTGAGTTTGCTGATATCAAACAGCATCACGATTATTATGCTTTTTTAGAAAGTGAAGGATTAAGCCCTGATAATGCACAATCACCGACAGGTGCGCGGTTGTTTGCATTAACCACTAAAGGTACTCCCGCCCATAGTAATGTAAGTTATCAAGATGGGGATTATCTGCTATTTGGCCCTGAGACACGAGGTTTACCACCTTATGTGTTGGATAATATGCCAACAAAACAAAAAATCCGTGTACCAATGTTAGCGGATAGTCGCAGTATGAATCTTTCTAATACGGTTGCCGTGGTTGTTTTTGAGGCATGGCGTCAGTTAGGCTATCCGGGGGCATTATTAAGAGATTAATTTATCTTTTTAATTTATAACCATAAAAAATGACCTCTAGACTTCATTGTCTCGAGGTCATTTTTATGTATATGCTTTGTGCTAGTTTTAGCTTTTCTTATTTTATATCTTCTTTTTATCTTTTTTATCTTTCGGTTTTATTTCTTAGCTTTTTTAGTTATTTTTCTTATCAAGAAATACCATCTTGCACTTACTTTTATTAAAAATGATGAAAAATCAGTTACTAATATCTTTCTTTCTAATAATCTTTTCTTAAATTCATTTTTTTGTATTAACTCTTTTCGATACTCTTTAGCATTAAATTGTTGGTTAATCTTTTCAAGTAACCTTTTACAGCGTACTACTTGCTCTACTGTTTTTTTATCATTATCCAATAATAATGAATAATCCTCTTTATTCACGTTAATACCAAAATACATTAATAATTTTCGTCCTACTCTTTCCGCGGTATCTTTTTGTATCGCTTTATATTGCGAACGTTCGACATTTGGATGAGTACGATAATAAAGAAGTGGTACAGGAAGATTATGGAGCTTAAATTTTCCAGCAATAATTAAATTCACCCATAAACCATAATCTTCTGCATAGAGGTCTGCTTTATCATATCCACCAACAGATAATATATCTTGCTTACGATAGATAATGGTTGGATGCGCTAAGGAGCAATCATAAAGACTAGAAATCACAATATCACTATGTGTTTCTGGATAAGTATTAATTCTATTTGGCTCTTCTTGGTAGATAAAAGCACCACCACAAACACTCACTTCAGGATGTTGTAACATAAATTGATATTGCGCTTCTAGTCTGGTTGAAACGGCAATATCATCTGAGTCCATTCTAGCGACTAAATCACATGAAGCTAATTGTAATCCTTTGTTTAAAGAAGCGATCAATCCGATATTTTGTTCATTAATAATCAGTTTTATTCTGGGATCTTTTTTGGCGTTTTCTTTTAAGATAGATAATGAGTTATCCGTTGAGCCATCATTAATGATAAGAAACTCAAATTCTTTAAATGTTTGATTTAATATAGAATCAATAGACTCCTGAAGGTATTTCTCATCATTGTATACCGACATTAATACGGTAATTTTGGGCATATTGTTTTTCATTATCTATTTTCAGCAATATTTATTAATTTCAAAATTCATCTTATTGATATACCGACACCTTTCCCCCACATCCTTTAATACTAATGCATGGGCGCCAATAATCGCATTATCACCAATATTAATCTCTCCACCAATAATGGATGAATTACAGCCAATATAAACATGATCTCCTACTTGGATATTGGCTTTTCCCCCTTTCTCTTTTACGCCAATAGTCACCCCTTGCATAATAGTGACATATTCCCCCAGTTGGCAGTAATTAGTCAGTACAATGCCAATCGGGTGTGGTAAAGAAAGGCCTTTACCAATACGAGTTTTTAACGAGATATCATTACAGTATTTACGGTTATTGCTAGCACCGATCCGAATACCTAATTTATGTAAAAAGCGATGGGGAGAGAAATAAAAATACTGTGCTACCCGCCACCAAAATAGGTAACGGGAACGCTGACAGAAAAATACTCGATGAAATAGTCTTAACCAACTAAAGGGTTTTTTATCACCAATATATTCAGCCTGTAAGCAATCTTTTAGTTCAGCAAGGGTAACCTTAGCTTGAGCATGCATAGTTAAATACCATCACCACACTCAAAGCCGGGTACAACACCATTAAAGTGTTGATCCATATCGAATGACGGTTTTTCACTATCAGGACGACCGACAATGCGGGCAGGCACCCCCGCCACCGTAGTATGAGCCGGTACTTCATGTAATACTACCGAGCCAGCACCAATTTTAGCACCACGACCAATCTCGATATTACCAAGAATTTTAGCTCCTGCGCCAATCATTACCCCTTCACGCACTTTCGGGTGACGATCACCTCCTGTTTTACCTGTTCCCCCTAAGGTCACAGATTGTAAAATGGAGACATCATTTTCAACCACCGCCGTTTCACCAATCACAATACCTGTCGCATGGTCAAGCATAATACCGTGTCCAATACGTGCCGCTGGGTGGATATCCACCCCAAAGGTGACTGATATTTGGTTTTGTAGATAAATAGCTAGCGCTTGGCGATTTTGTTGCCATAGCCAATGGGCAATACGGTAGGCTTGTAGTGCATGAAACCCTTTTAAATAGAGCAGTGGGGTAGAATATTTATCCACCGCGGGATCACGTAGGCGTACCGCGGAGAGATCACAAGCAGCCGACTCAATCATTGAACTATCGTGACGATAAGCCTCTTCAACGATTTCGCGTACTGCAATGGCTGGCATAGTCTGAGTTGCCAGCTTATTGGCCAGCATATAGCTTAATGCACTACCTAAATTTTCGTGTTTGAGAAGTGTCGCATGAAAGAAACTGGCTAACATTGGCTCACAATCTGCCAATGCACGCGCTTCGCTTTTAATATGATCCCAGACTCTTGTTAGTTCTTCTAGCGACATACTCACTCTCATTTTTTACACGAAAGCCTAAGTAAATACTTAGGCTTTGAATTTTCAAACAAATGGATAGTTAAAACAGATACCCTAAGAATATTATTTAAAATAAACTGACTACAGGCTGCTGTCTATCTCATCTTTGGTTGCTCGCCCTAATAAAGCCAATGCAGCTTCTTTTACATCTTTATGTTGATATAAAATTTGGTAAATCTGTTCGGTGATTGGCATTTCTACACCCACTTGTTCGGCTAATGCGCGAACTTCTTTGGTGTTACGATAACCTTCGACTACCTGGCCAATTTTCTCTTGGGCTGTATCAACATCTAAACCTTGACCTAGCATCATACCGAAGCGACGATTACGTGATTGGTTGTCAGTACAGGTTAAAACTAAATCACCCAAACCAGCCATGCCCATAAACGTTGCCGCATCTGCACCTAAGGCTTTACCTAAGCGGCTCATTTCGGCCAGACCACGGGTAATAAGTGCAGTACGCGCATTAGCGCCAAATCCCATACCATCAGACATACCCGCACCAATAGCAATCACGTTTTTAACAGCGCCCCCCAGTTGCACACCGATAAAATCAGGGTTTTTATAGACTCGGAAGCTTTTACCACAATGAAATAGCTGTTGTAACTGCTCTAAAAAGAGATTGTCTGTCGAGGCCACTGCAATCGCGGTGGGCAAACCCGCCGCAAGCTCTTTAGCAAAAGTAGGGCCAGATAATACTGCGAGCGGGATTTCATTACCTAATACTTCACGGGCAACATCTTGTAATAAGCGACCAGTATGTGCTTCAAGACCTTTTGTCGCCCAAACAACACGTGCATCCTGACGTAAAAAGGGTTTGATTTGTTGCAGTACTTCACCAAACACATGGCTTGGGATCACCACAAGAATATTACGGCTCGCTTCAATCGCTTTTTGCAAAGAAGCTTCCATATATAAACTATCAGGAAAGGAAACATCGGGCAGAAAGGCTTGATTACAGCGCGCTTGTTCTAATGCCGCAACGTGCTTGGGATCATGCCCCCACAGCACAACATCGTGCCCATTACGCGCTAAGGTAATCGCTAAAGCGGTGCCGTATGAACCGGCACCGATAACTGTCATAGAAGCGTTCATTAAGCTTCTTCAACTCCTGAGTTTGCTGCATCCTGTTGCTGTTGTTGCTGTAAGTAGTTCATAAACAACGCATCAAAGTTAACAGGTGCTAAGTTTAATTGTGGGAAAGTACCACGACCTACTAAGTTGGTGATACATTCACGTGCATAAGGGAATAATACGTTCGGGCAGTATGCACCTAAGCAATGTGCTAATTGTGTACCTTCGATACCTTCAACAGTAAAGATACCTGCTTGTTGTACTTCACACAGGAAAGCGGTTTCTTCTTCCATTGTTGCCGTAACAGTGACACGTAAGATAACTTCATATACATTTTCAGCTAGCGTATTAGAAGAAGTATCTAAATCTAATTTAACTTCTGGTTGCCACTCTTTTTGGAAAACTTGTGGGGCATTTGGCGCTTCGAAAGAGATATCTTTTGTGTAGATACGTTGAATTTGAAAAGTCATCTCTTGGTTTTGCTGTTCTGACATAATAATCTTACCTTTTTATATCCTTATTAAATTGAATAGCAGTAAGTATAGAACTCAATCTGCCCGCTCGTTACTTTTTACCTTTTGCCAGTGGTAAATTCTCACCACTCCAACCTGAAAGACCATCTTTTAAAATAAAGACTTTTTCAAAACCTAATTTGATAAGGCTTTCAGCAGGTTTTGCACCCTCAATACCTGATGGTGATACCACAATTACCGGCTGTGATTTATATTTCTCCAGCTCAGCAATATTGTTACTTTTGATCTCAGAAGGCGTTAAATTGATAGAATCGATGATGTGTCCTTTACGGAACTCATCACGGCTACGGATATCAACACAAACCGCATTCTCTTTGTTTATCAAAGAAATCGCTTCTGTACGGGAAATATTTTTCGTTTTAGAAAAAAGGCCTTTAAAGGTCAATACAATGACCGCCACCAGCAGCGCAATCCAGATAAAACTTAACAGGGTGTGCCGGCTAAAAAATTGCATTACTTCTTGCAGCATAGGATGCAATCACTCTCGTTAGTTAAAAATAGTATTAAAGAGCCAAAGTATACCTTTGTCATGGCGCAATTACAGCCTATTCCTTCGTTTCTCTTTCAGTTTTTGCGGAAAGTTTCTCAACAATCATTTTTTTTATTGACGGATTTATGTACCATTAGCGCCGAAAAATCCTGTAAAACAGCGTTTAAAAGAGTCTCTCTTTTCACTTTACCGGATCTCTCTTCAGGTAAGCTATTAAGAAATCAGCATTCATCATCAAAGCCTGTGACAAAAATAGTCACTCGTACGTAGAATTTCACACCTGTCTGAGATACAACCACTATTTGTTATTTATTAAAAGTATTGAGAACACGAGCATGTCGCAAACAAATCAAGTGCCTAAAATTGGATTCGTTTCTTTAGGTTGTCCTAAAAATTTAGTGGACTCTGAACGTATCCTCACCGAACTGCGTACAGAAGGTTATCAAGTTGTTCCTACCTATGATGATGCTGATTTAGTCATCGTCAATACCTGTGGCTTTATTGATAGCGCAGTACAAGAATCTCTTGAAGCCATTGGCGAAGCACTCGATGAAAACGGTAAAGTTATCGTCACCGGCTGTTTAGGTGCCAAAGAAAATCAAATCCGTGAAGTTCACCCAAAAGTGCTGGAAATCACCGGCCCTCATAGTTATGAACAAGTGTTATCACATATTCATCACTATGTTCCCAAACCTTCCCATAACCCATTTACCAGCTTGGTTCCCGAGCAGGGCGTTAAATTAACCCCTCGTCATTACGCTTATCTAAAAATTTCTGAAGGTTGTAATCACCGTTGTACTTTTTGCATTATTCCTTCAATGCGAGGCGATTTAGACAGTCGCCCAATTGGTGAAGTGTTAAATGAAGCGAAAAGATTAGTCAATGCTGGAGTGAAAGAGTTACTGGTTATCTCACAAGATACTTCCGCTTATGGGGTTGATACCAAACATCAAACCGGTTTTTGGGATGGTATGCCCGTTAAAACCAGTATGGTCAGTTTATGTGAACAACTGGCAAAATTGGGGATTTGGGTACGTTTACATTATGTTTACCCTTATCCACATGTGGATGAGGTTATTCCATTAATGGCAGAAGGCAAAATTTTGCCTTATTTAGATATTCCGCTACAGCACGCTAGCCCGAAAGTGCTGAAATTAATGAAGCGTCCAGGCTCTGTTGAGCGTACTTTAGAGCGTGTAAAACGTTGGCGAGAAATTTGTCCTGAATTAACGTTGCGTTCAACCTTTATTGTCGGTTTCCCGGGGGAAACAGAAGAAGATTTCCAAATGCTATTGGATTTCTTGACTGAAGCTCGTTTAGATCGCGTGGGTTGTTTTAAATATAGCCCCGTTGAAGGTGCGAAAGCGAATGAATTACCCGATCAAGTTCCTGAAGAGGTAAAAGAAGAGCGTTACCATCGTTTTATGCAACTACAGCAACAAATTTCCACCGAGCGTCTGCAAGAGAAAATAGGTAAAGTTTTACCGGTTATCATTGATGAAGTGGATGAAGAAGGTGCTATTGGCCGTAGTATGGCGGATGCACCGGAAATTGATGGTGCTGTCTACCTTAATGAGCAGTTTGATGTCGAGCCAGGACAGATTGTACGTGTGCTAATTGAGCATGCCGATGAATATGATCTGTGGGGTACCATCGTCGAACAATAACTTATCCTGTGTACAGCGTGATAGCTATTCTATTGCGCTGTTACACATTGTGCTGCTTTTTTCCTCTTTCCGACTATTATTGCTTTATTATCATCTCTGAGTTCATTAGATTAACTGTTAGGTATTATCTGAAATTACGACTTTATTTCCTGTTAACTGGTCAGTTGATTAGCGACATGAAATAATCTTATAAACTGTTATTAAAGGTACTTTGGTCAGATGGCAGAGAAAAAGGATCTTCAGAACACAACACACCGTACTTACCGTGTATTTTCTTTACCGTTAATCACGCTACTGATTAGCACATCTCTGTTTTCTGCAACCAGCGCTTTTGCCAATACATTAACGGATAATCGTAGTCAGTTAAAAGATCTGCAAACCACCATTGCTGAAAAAGAAAAGCGCGTTCAAGAGCAACAAAAACAGCGTACTGCTTTACTTGGGCAACTCAAATCACAAGAAACGCAAATCGCTAATGCCAGCCGCTCTGTGCATGAGACGCAAAACCGCTTACAAACCTTAGCTAAAGAGATCAAAACCATCACCGCAAATATTGTTCGATTGCAAAAGCAATATAACGAGCAACAAGCACTGTTAGCACGCCAACTCGATGCGGCTTACCGACAAGGGAAACATCAAGGTATTGAGTTACTGTTTCGCGGTGAAGAAGGTCAGCGAGAAGAGCGGATCTTAGCCTATTACAGTTATATAAATGAAGCACGTAAACAGTCAATGGAGCAATTGGCGCAAACTTCTAAAGAGCTACAGGCAGAAAAAGACGCCCAACAAGCGAAACAGAACGAGCAAAAGCAGGTACTCACCAAACAGCAACAAGAGAAACAAAAACTGGATAATGCGCTAGCTGCACGTCAAAAAACATTAACGCAACTAGAATCAACCTTAAAAGAAGATCAACGCAATTTAGCCACCATGCGTGCTAATGAAACACGCTTAAGAAATAAAATTGCTCAAGCAGAGCGTGAAGCCAAAGCGCGAGCAGAGCGTGAAGCACGGGAAGCTGCTCGTATTGCCGCCAAGCAACGTGAAGCGCAACAGCGTGGTTCGACCTATAAACCCACCGCCGAAGAACGCTCTTTAATGTCCCGTACTGGCGGATTGGGTAAACCTGCAGGTCAGGCTATTTGGCCTATTAGAGGCAGTTTATTACACCGCTTTGGTGAGTCTATTTCAGGCTCGGGTGAATTACGTTGGAAAGGAATTGTGATCCCCGCGGCACAAGGCACTGAAGTAAAAGCGATTGCGGATGGTCGGGTGCTGTTAGCCGACTGGCTACAAGGGTATGGTTTAGTGGTCGTCGTTGAGCACGGTAAAGGGGATATGAGCCTTTATGGCTATAACCAAAGTGCGTTAGTCAATGTTGGTCAGCAAGTCAAAGCTGGACAACCTATCGCCTTGGTAGGAAACAGTGGTGGACAAGAGCGCTCAGCGCTCTATTTTGAAATTAGACGCCAAGGAAAAGCAGTCAACCCAGTTCCTTGGCTTGGGAGGTAGTTTTGCATTTACTTGGCACATTACAACGAAATATCGCGCTAACACTTAGTTTAATGTTGCTAAGTTTTCTATTCAGTGCACCTGCTTTTTCGGCAAAGTTGGCCATTGTTATTGATGATTTTGGTTATCGAAAAAAAGAAGATAACCAAATCTTACAACTGCCAACGGCCGTTTCTATTGCCATCTTACCCAACTCACCCCATGGTAAAGAGATGGCAACAAAAGCCCATGCCCAAGGACGAGAAATTCTTATTCATATGCCAATGGCACCCATTAGCAAACAACCATTAGAAAAAGATACCTTAAAGCCTTCCATGGATCAGGCTGAAATTAATCGCATTATTCAAAATGCAATTAATCGTGTGCCTTATGCTGTGGGTATGAATAATCATATGGGGAGTGCGATGACATCGGATAGGCAAGCGATGGATAGAGTGATCAAAGCCCTTAATCATTCTGATCTCTATTTTCTTGATAGTGTCACTATTGGCAATACGCAAGCGGCCACAGCAGCCAAAGCGGCTGGCGTTCCTTCTTTACGCCGGCATGTATTTTTAGATAATGTGCAAACAGAAGCAGAAACCCGACAACAGCTTAATCGTGCTATTAATTTAGCGCGTAAAAATGGCTTTGCCATTGCCATTGGTCACCCCCACCCTTCAACCGTAAGGGCATTACAACAACAGTTACCACTACTACCTGCCGATATTCAGCTAGTCGCGCCTAGTGGTTTGTTAACCCCTTCACCAGACAGCCCAATGGTACAAGAGCCACCCGCTGTTATACCGCCAACAGAACAATCTAAAGAGCCAAAACCTGCAACATGGTTAAAACCAGCACAACAAGCCATTATTTCAATGAAAAAAAGTACCTTGATTAATACATTATCAAAAGGATTTGATTCATCAGAAAAAAAGAAAATACCCGACCAGTCTGATCCTAAAGAAATAGATAAAGATAAAATAGAGTAATAGCGCAATAAAAAAGCGCCTATATCCTATATAAGGTAAGGCGCTGTAATACTTCTATTAATCGTTTATTATCAAAATAATATACTATTACTGCCAATCTAAAATTACTTTCCCCGATTGACCTGAACGCATAATATCAAAGCCTTTTTGGAATTCATCGATAGGAAATTGATGAGTAATAATCGGTGAGAGATCAAGACCCGACTGGATCAGCGCCGCCATCTTATACCATGTTTCAAACATCTCACGACCATAAATACCTTTAATAAATAATCCTTTAAAAATGACTTGTCCCCAATCAATAGCCATATCTGAAGGAGGAATACCCAGTAAAGCAATACGACCACCATGATTCATCGTACTAAGCATGGTACGAAAAGCCGGTGGCGCACCGGACATTTCTAATCCAACATCAAAGCCTTCGGTCATACCTAATTCTTTCATCACATCTGTTAGATTTTCCTTGCTAACATTGACTGCACGGGTGACACCCATTTTTTTAGCCAGATCAAGGCGGTATTCATTAACATCGGTGATCACCACATGGCGTGCCCCCACATGTTTACAGATTGCAGCCGCCATAATACCAATGGGTCCCGCACCTGAAACCAGTACATCTTCCCCCACTAAATCAAAAGATAACGCCGTGTGTACTGCGTTACCAAAGGGATCAAAAATAGCCGCCAGTTCATCCGGAATATTGTCAGGAATTTTAAATGCATTAAAAGCGGGAATAACCAGATATTCCGCAAAACAACCCGGACGATTTACGCCAACACCAATGGTATTACGGCATAAGTGTGTACGCCCACCACGGCAATTACGACAATGACCGCAAGTAATATGCCCTTCCCCCGAGACGCGATCACCAATATTAAAACCTTTAACCTCTTGGCCAATAGCAACAATCTCACCAATATATTCATGGCCGACCACCATGGGAACCGGTATGGTTTTTTGTGACCATTCATCCCAGTTATAAATATGAACATCTGTACCACAAATGGCAGTTTTACGGATCTTGATCATCACATCGTTATGACCAAGCTCAGGTACGGGTACATCGGTCATCCAGATACCGGGTTGTGCTTTTAATTTTGACAATGCTTTCATATTAGAACCTTATGCAATCACATTAAGTTGCTTACCGATTTTAATAAATGCAGCAACAGCACGTTCAATTTGTTCTGGAGTGTGCGCCGCTGACATTTGTGTACGAATACGTGCTTGCCCTTGTGGTACTACTGGGTAGAAAAAGCCGGTGACATAAATACCTTCATCAAGTAAACGTGCTGCAAATTGTTGCGCTAATTTGGCATCTCCTAACATCACAGGAATAATCGCGTGATCAGCCCCCGCCAAAGTAAAACCTGCTGCCGTCATTTTTTCACGGAAAAGTGCTGCGTTACGCCATAAACGAGCGCGCAGTTCATCCCCTGATTTCAGCATATCTAAAACCGCAATAGAGGCACTCACAATTGCAGGGGCTAAAGAATTTGAGAATAGATAAGGACGAGAGCGTTGACGTAACCACTCCACCACTTCTTTACGAGCTGCGGTATAACCACCCGATGCGCCACCTAAAGCTTTACCTAATGTTCCTGTGATGATATCGACGCGATCTAATACATCACAATACTCATGAGTACCGCGCCCTTGTGCGCCGACAAAACCCACTGCATGCGAGTCATCCACCATCACTAATGCGCCATATTCGTCAGCCAAATCACAGATACTTTTTAGATCAGCAATCACCCCATCCATAGAGAACACCCCATCGGTGGCAATCATAATATGGCGGGCATTATCTGCTTTGGCCTGTTCAAGTTGGGCACGTAACGCCACCATATCGTTATTGGCATAGCGATAACGCTTGGCTTTACATAAACGAACACCATCAATAATCGATGCGTGATTTAGCGCATCAGAAATAATTGCATCTTCAGATCCCATCAGTGTTTCAAATAACCCACCATTGGCATCAAAACAAGAGGAGTACAAAATGGCATCTTCCATACCCAAAAATTCAGCGATGTTCTTTTCTAATGTTTTATGTAGATCTTGCGTTCCGCAGATAAAACGCACCGACGCCATACCAAAACCGTGGCTATCCATTCCCGCTTTCGCCGCTGCAATAAGTTGTGGGTGGTTAGCTAAACCTAAGTAGTTATTGGCACAAAAGTTAATAACATGACTACCATCAGCAACCGCAATATCGGCACTTTGCGAAGAAGTGATGATCCGCTCATTTTTAAATAAGCCATCTTGACGTGTTTGTTCGAGTTGTTGATTAATTTGTTGATAGAAAGAGTGAGTAGACATGCTTTCTCCTAAGGCAGAGACGAAAAGAGATAAGAGCTAGAGTTGACTATAATATAATCATTATTGTTTCTTATTTTATGCTTTTGTTCGATTAAAAACGACAAATGTAAATAAATAATGTTATTTATGTAATTAAGATCACTAATAATCACTGCGATTTTCAAGAATTTCACTCTACTCTTCTATGATGAATGCTACCGTTCACGCTGTTCAGTGTTATTATAGTTGCAGAGCTAATTTTTAGATTTTATATAAAGGGGTAGCCATATGATTATCGTCACTGGCGGTGCAGGTTTTATCGGCAGCAATATTGTTAAAGCATTAAATGATGAAGGTTATACCGATATTTTAGTGGTTGATAACCTAAAAGATGGCACAAAATTTGTGAATCTTGTCGATCTTAATATCGCTGACTATATGGATAAAGAAGACTTTATTGCCAGTATTGTAGCCGGTGATGATTTTGGTGATATTGATGCCGTATTCCATGAAGGAGCATGCTCTTCTACTACCGAATGGGATGGCAAATATATGATGGATAATAACTATCAATATTCTAAAGAGTTACTGCATTATTGCCTCGATCGCCAAATTCCTTTCTTATATGCCTCTTCTGCTGCCACTTATGGTGGCCGTACTGATCATTTTATTGAAGAAAGAAAATATGAAGCCCCACTTAATGTGTATGGCTACTCTAAATTCTTGTTTGATGAATATGTGCGCCAAATTTTACCTGAAGCACAATCTATGGTGTGTGGTTTCCGTTATTTCAATGTGTATGGCCCCCGTGAAGGGCATAAAGGCAGTATGGCCAGTGTCGCCTTCCATTTAAATACACAAGTCAATGACGGGCAAAATCCCAAATTATTTGAAGGTAGTGAAACCTTCCAACGTGACTTTATTTATGTGGGTGATGTGGCTGCGGTTAATTTATGGTTCTGGCGCAACAATATCTCTGGTATTTATAACTGTGGTACCGGTCGCGCAGAATCGTTCCAAGCCGTGGCTGATGCAGTTATCGCTTATCATAACGATAAAGATCTCTCTGTTGAGCATATTGAATTCCCTGAGAAACTCAAAGGTCGTTATCAAGCCTTTACACAAGCTGATCTGACAAATTTACGCAAAGCAGGCTACAGCGCCCCTTTTAAAACGGTCGCAGAAGGTGTTGCTCTTTATATGCAATGGTTAAATCAGGATAAGTAATCGCGGTTTATGAAAATTTTTGTGGTAGGGCCTTCTTGGGTTGGGGATATGATGATGTCCCAAAGCCTATATCGTACATTAAAAGCGTTACATCCTGCGGCAACTATTGATGTGATGGCACCCGCTTGGTGTCGTCCATTATTAGAGAAAATGCCTGAGGTCGATAATGCCATTGCTATGCCTTTAGGTCACGGTGCCTTAGCAATTGGTGAGCGTCGCCGCTTAGGTAAACAACTAAAAGCCAAAGGTTATACTCATGCTTATGTTTTACCTAACTCATTTAAATCCGCTTTAGTGCCTTTCTTTGCCGCTATTCCTAAACGTACTGGCTGGCGAGGAGAAATGCGTTATGGATTATTAAATGATTTACGCCCATTGGATAAAGCTGCATTTCCATTAATGGTAGAGCGTTATGTCGCGCTAGCTTACGATAAACAGCAGGTACATTCAGCCGCTGATTTACCAAAGCCGTTATTATGGCCAAAACTGGCTGTCTCTGACAAAGATATCACTACCACACTTAAGCACTTTTCATTATCTACACAGCGTCCTGCTATCGGTTTTTGTCCGGGGGCGGAATTTGGTCCAGCTAAACGCTGGCCTCATTACCACTACGCGACATTAGCCCAGAAACTTATTAGCGAATATGGCTATCAGATTTTCTTATTCGGTTCACAAAAAGATAAGCCTGCAGGGGAAGAGATCAAACACGCCTTAACCCCCGATGCCCAAGCTGCTTGTATTAATCTGGCCGGTGAGACTTCTCTTGAGCAAGCCGTTAACCTCATTGCTGCTTGTAAAGCCGTGGTCAGTAACGATTCTGGCTTAATGCATGTCGCCGCAGCATTAGAGCGTCCATTAGTTGCCCTTTATGGCCCAAGTAGTCCCGACTTTACCCCCCCGTTATCCGATAAAGCCCGTGTTATTCGTTTAATTACTGGCTATCACAAAGTGCGTAAAGGCGATGCTGAACAAGGTTATCACCAAAGCTTAATCGACATTCAACCGGAACAAGTCTTTAGCGAACTCGAGCAATTACTCGCTACGGAGCCATCGCTATGAAGCGGGTACTGATTGTTAAAACCTCTTCCATGGGGGATGTACTGCATACCCTACCAGCATTAACTGATGCAAGAACAGCATATCCTGAGATCTGTTTTGATTGGGCCGTTGAAGAAGGTTTTGCGCAAATTCCAAGCTGGCACCCAGCTGTTGATACCGTTATTCCTGTCGCAATACGTCGTTGGCGTAAAAACTGGTTTAGTGCGCCTATTCGCGCTGAACGTGTACAATTTCGTCACGCGATACAAGCACATCATTATGATGCGGTAATTGATGCCCAAGGTTTACTAAAAAGCGCTTTTTTAGTTACACGCTATGCGAAAGGCACTAAACACGGCTATTCTCGTCAAAGTGCTAGAGAGCCTTTAGCAAGTTTTTTCTATGATATTCGCCACAATGTCAGTAAAAAAATGCATGCGGTAGAGCGTATCCGCCAGCTATTTGCCCTTAGCCTTAATTACCCACTCCCCACCACTCAAGGGGACTATGGTATAGCACAGCATTTTCTCTCATTACCCGCTATTGATAAACGCCCTTATTTAGTCTTCTTACACGCCACTACCCGTGATGAGAAACATTGGCCCGAGGCCCATTGGCGAGAGTTAATTGCATTACTGGCGGATTCAGATTTGCGTATCAAACTACCTTGGGGTGCAGAGCATGAACATCAGCGTGCAATACGCCTTGCACAAGGTTTTGACTATGTTGATGTATTACCCAAAATGTCACTCGCAGAAGTAGCTCAAGTGATTGCTGGAGCGCAAAGTGTCGTTTCTGTCGATACCGGATTAAGCCATTTAACCGCAGCCTTAGATAAGCCGAATATTACCCTCTTTGGCCCTACCGATCCGGGATTAATCGGCGGTTATGGTAAGGCACAAAGGTCATTAAAAGCAGCAGGTGGGGATATTGGTGAGATCACAGCTAATAATATTTTTTCAATGATACAGAAATAATATGAAAATATATATTGTAAATTTAGAAAAAGATATTGAAAGAAAAGCATCTATCAAAGCACAGCTTGATGCTTTAAATTTAGACTATCAATTTATTTCCGCAGTTTATGGAAAAGCGCTTTCTCAAGAAGAAATTGCTCAATTAAGCCCAGATTTTGAGAAAACTCGCCTAACATTACCTGAGCTAGGTTGTGCTTTAAGCCATTTAAAGGTCTATAGAGAAATTATAAAAAATAATGATGAAATAGCACTTATATTAGAAGATGATGTAAGGATCAATAGCGATCTTATAGAGTTACTCGAATATATATCAAAACAAAATAATTCTAATAAAGCTGAGGTTATTATATTGGGTAAGGTCAATGAGTATATTGATAGTTTTAAGAAAAAAATAAATAAACAGTATTCAATTGCTAAAGCTATTGACTCATCTGGTACCTATTGTTATTGCGTAAATCATTTAGCTGCAAAAAAATTACTGGAATTTTTACAACCTGTTTGGCTTGTTGCTGATGAGTGGAAACTGTTACGTGAAAAAAATATTATTAGCCTAAAAGCAGTTGTTCCTTCTCCCATAACATTTACGGAACTTGCTGATATATCAACTATCTCAGATACTCCCAGAGCTTTACTCACTAATTTCGATAAAGAAAAAAGAAAAAGAAGCTTTAGTGAAGCTATTAGGCTTTTATTTTGGCGCATCTTTATTCGTAGTTGGGTAAAAAAAATTAGGCCTTAAAAGAAAATTTTTATTATCTACTCTTCAAGAGATAACACTTTTAAAACTTTTTGAAAAACTTCATGGATCTCTATTTGGTCCATTGGATGATCATATCGTGAATCAGGCTCTTTCTTAATAACCTGATGAATATGAATATCTTGGTAAGGACCAGAATTTTTAGGGTCTGCCGTAACAAATAAACTTACTGTTGGTGTTTTTAAAGCAATTGCAAGATGTAAAGGTCCTGTATCACCTGTAACCAATACTGTCATATTATCAATATGAGCAATTAATTCAGGTAGTGATGTTTTGCCTATTAAATCAACGATATTAGATTGATATTGTGATGGCATCAAACTCATAAATTGAGATGCTAACGATAATTCCCTTGGTGAACCAATTAGCTTTATCACTGAATGTGGATTGTTGTTTATTATCTTTTTTGCTAATTCAACATAATTGTTAATACTCCATGTCCTGATAGGGCTTGATGTTCCTAATTGAAACCCAATCACAGGCTGACTAGATGGTTCTAATGGTGAAAATGGGCAAGTTGACATCATTTCAGGCGATATATTCTCTGTGATATTTAACTGCTTTAATAAATTTAATTTTCTTTGGATAAAATGCCCTGATTGTGGCTGATATTCGGCCACAAGCCACTTTCTAAACCATGCTGGAATAACATCATAAGTATTACGTAAAATATATTGGCAACCTGCCATCACGGCAAATAATACGTCATAAGGAAGATGGGAATGTAAAATAATCGCTAACTCAGGTTTATACTTTTTAGCTTGTAAAGCCACCGGTAACAAGTTTCTGATCTTATTATCCCAATACACCACACTATCTATTTGCTCATAGTTTTCCACTAATAGCTTATTTTTTACACTAGAAACCAGTGTGATATGTGCATCAGGATAATGTGCACGAATTGCTCTGATTGCTGGGGTATTAAACATAAAATCCCCCAACGCTGTGGTTGAAAAAATAACAATACTGTTAAATTTGATATCAGATGAAAATGTTGCCGTTTTTTTCATCTTACCAAAGAGTGGGTTATAGAGATTTAGAAAGTAGTGCACCCATTTTAATTTCTTTAACTTCATCTTATTTTGCCTGCACTTTATTTTGATAATACTCAGCCAATGTCATTCCCTGTACTTTATCTTGTAAGAAATTAAATAGTGTTTCTAAATCATGATATAAGCTATCAATATCTTGATCTGTTCTAAAAGTAGGGCTTCCACCAGGCATAAACTCTGAAGAGTGCAACATAAATTCAATATGAGAGTGACCTTGGGCTAAAGATTTTTGTGCCACTTCAATCATCTGTTGGGCATTTCCCCCTTTAGGGCGTAACCAATTAACAGAAGGTGAACGTTGTTTACCTCTTAGCTTATCGTACCCTTGCTTAATTTTATTCATAAAAGGGGAATGTTTATATTGAATACTCATTGGCACTTCAAGTAACGTTGAATCCCCTGCTTTGCTGATATCATTAACATCCATAAAGTACGCATGGCTTGGGAAATTACTGTAATCTGTACCGCCTGATTGTGCCGGATCACCTTTAGTAAAACGCCAATCGACTTTGGGTGTGACTGAGCAATCCACTTGATAACCAAATTCAATCAATAGCTGCGCATAAGTTTCATTAAATGCCCAACGCCCAGCACGGTGACTTAACATTTTTGTTTGTAGTTTATTTTCCAGTAAGTCAGTCATAAAGGCAATTTTATCGCGCATCTGCGATTTGGGGTATTCAATTAAATAAGGCTGATAATGGAGATCATTGTCCGTTAACGCAACAAGTGGGGGACTATTCCATGCATGAAGGTGCATACCAATTTCCCCAGTGTTACGGGCAATCACATCTTGTGCAAACTCAATATAGGCTTCATCTATTGCCATTTCATAGTTGGTTAGCCAAACGGGTTTAAATTGAAAACGTTCGCAAAGTTGCTGAAAACGGGGTAAAAAATGCGTATTTTGTGTAGTAATATTATGCTCATTTTCCCAAAGATTATCGCCTTCGGTATCTAATGTGATAATAAATGCTGGTTTTTTCATTGAAAAATACCTAAGTCCTCTTTGAGAATAAGATAGCTAAATTAATGAAATATACTGACGGATCACTTCATCAATATCAAATTTTTGATACATATTAGGCGTAATTTTAGGCGGGTTAAAGTAAGCTAAACGCATTTTTTCAGCCAAGGCTGCTGAATTTAATTCAGACTTATAACCTGCTAATTCACCTTCCATAATTTCACTGATCCCACCAAGGCAATTAGTACTCACTATAGGGGTATTACAAATAAGTGATTCGACTAAAACATTTCCTAAGCCTTCACTATCAGAGCTTAATACCACCGCTTTAGCATCTTTGATCACAGGGAATGGATTGGCTAAAAAGCCAATTAAGCTCACTTTATTTTCTAAATTTAGTGCAACAATTTTATTTTTAATATTGCTGGTGACCTCAGAAGATCCCTGTCCTGCAATCAATAATTTACAAGGTAGATTGGCTAAAGCAAACGCTTCTAATAAGCGGTCATGGCGCTTTACTTGATGAAAACGACCAATATGCAATAAATAATCCTGCTTTTGGTAGGGATTATTTTCTGATGCCAGTGTTCTGATTTCTTGAATATCAAATGGGTTATAAATTGTTTTTAATTGATTAGGGACAATTTTAATATTCTCTATTAAATCTTGTCCTGCCGCATTTGATACCGTAATAATATTTTTACCCTGATAGACTTTTTGAATTTTCTTCTGTTTTAACCAGCGGGAAAAACCTTTTTTATTGCCTAAATAAGACTGTGAAAAAATACCGTGAATACAATACCATATATTCTTATCTGCCAGTTGTTTTGATAGTGCAACAATTCTGTCAGTCTTATGTAAGTTAGAGACAATTAACGCAGGAATGCCTTTGCGCGCAAACAATGCCTGAAGGGTCTTATCCATCGAGTTGGCACGTCGTTTTAATTCTGTTTGTCGATAAAATAAGCCATGGTAACTATCTGCATCAATTAATAGTTCAATATCTGCAGGAATGGCATAGTCACATTTTTCTGCTAATGAGAGTAATGTAACTTGATAACCACGTTGACTTAAGCCATGACAAAGCCTGATCGTGACATTTTCAGCGCCACCACCCGGTAATCCATCAATAATAAAAAGTATATGTTCCTTCATAGGCTAAGAACCTTTTGGTAAAGCTCGATCAGTTGTTGAGACAAATTCTCAGGCGTATAGGGTAGTATCTTATTTCGTGCAGCCTTAGACATCTTATTACCTAAGTTATCGGCCGGAATACTCTCTATTGCACCGATCATTGCAGGTGTATCTAATGCATCTGTGACAAATCCATTTATACCTTGTTCAATAAATTCTGCTCCACCACATGTATCACTGGTGATCACCGGTAATCCACATGCCATAGCTTCTAAAATAACATTAGGAAAAGGATCATACAGAGTGGGTAACAATAGTCCATCAGCCATTTGATAGAAAGGTAAGGTGTCTTTCTGTACACCTAAAAATAAGATCCGCTGATGACAGTTTAATCGATGAGCTAATTGTTGGTATTTCTTGTACTCTTTGTCTTGGCCAATCACCAACAGGTAAGCATTAGTATGACTAATCGCCTCAATAGCAGCTCTTAACCCTTTACGTTCAAACCCTGAGCCGACATAAATAAAACACTTACCCTCAACCGGAATATGATATTGCTGACGTAATTGTTGCCGATAAAGAGCCGTGGCAGGGAAAAAACGCTGATGATCAATCGCATTATAAATCACACTAATACGTTCACTTTCAACGCCAAAATCTTCCATCACCTCACGTTTGACCATTTCTGAATTGCAAATCACCCGTTTTAGCTCAGGAGATTGATACATCTCTTTTTCTGCGTTCATTACATAACGATGATAACAACTATTTAGCAGTAATTTACTTCGTAAAGGTGATAAAACCCGAGAGCGTTGCAGTAACCAACGGCGATGTACACCATCTCCTGCGCGATAAATATCACAACCAGCAATGCGTTCATGGCTTTGTACTAAATCAAACTTTTCTTGTTGCCAACAGTGTCTTGCTGCTTGTGCAAACCCTTTTTCACGGCTAATCCGTCCCCATTTAAAAGGGTTAACAATATGAATATGCCATTGTGGTTGCACCGCGCCAATCCAAGATCGTGTAATTACATTCAACTCTACGGATTGATTATCTAACGCTTCCAGTGCGCGAGAAACAAAACGCTCAGCGCCACCGTCTGGCCGATATTTTTGACGTACTATCGCCAAGCGGAATGTATTCATTTTAGTTGTCTCCTTACGGCATCAAGTACATCTTTAACAGGAATTAAACTTAAATAACGCGTTTGCGTGTTGGTATGTACATCATCAGGATCTGGGAGTTCTCCATAATTTCCCGCCCATAAAACTTCGCCAATATGTTGCCATGGCGACCAATGAAATAATTTTGATGGACCAAACAGTGCCACCAACGGCGTTTTTAGTGCTGAAGCCATATGCATTGGTACTGAATCAACTCCAATGAATAACTCAGCATTATCAATCAATGCACCAAGTTGCGGTAAAGATAACTGCCCTGATAAAGAGACGCTATCATTTGTCTTACATCCTTGAATAATGGTTTCAACCATCTCTTTTTCTCGGGAGTCGGGTCCTGATGTTAAAACAATTTGATGTCCCTGCTGTTGTAGGGTATCTATTAATTCAGACCATTTATGCTCATCCCAACATTTAAAGAACCATCGAGACGTCGGCTGGATCACAATATAAGGGGTTAACACACCATAAGCTTTTAATTTTTCCACCACGGCCTGTTTATCTTGATGGCTGTATGTCATGGATACTTGCGTATCTATTTGTTGCAATGATAGCGGTTGTAGTAGTGCTAAATTTTGTTCAACAATATGTCGATGATCAACTGAGCCTAATGGGATTAAATCACTAAAACACTTTTTCCAAACAGGGCTTTGTCGTTTATAAATATCATAGCCGATACGGACTTTTGCGCCTGTAAAGCGGGTAATAAGCGCACTATTCCACTGATCAGCTAAATTAATCACCACATCATACTGTCGATGTCTTAACTGATTAACTAACCGCCACTCATGGCGAAACCGAGCTAATTTACCCTCTTTTTTCCAAGCCTTGTCTAAGGAAAAAATATTTTCAATAGCAGAGAAATTCTCAATCATGGGTGCGGTTTCTTTGTTAATTAAAACATCAACCTCCACATTTGGATAATTCGCTTTTAGCGTATTAATAACAGGGGTAATTAACAACGTATCACCATGATGGCGTAGTTTTATAATTAGAACCCGTTGTATTAATGTCATTTTTTTACTCATAACGCTCCAAAAGCACCCTAGTGATCCGTTCTATTATTTGATTATAAAAAATTTCCTCACTAATTTCTTAAATAATCTGAATAATCTGTTTTTAGTACACCAAAAAGCCGTTAAATGATAAATAACGTGGTCTATCATCATATCATTTGTTTTTACACACTTTCTCCTACACAGTGTGGTACTATAGGCTTTCGTCCAGATAAGTGAATTTGATAGCATGTTGTTGCGTTTATATCAGGTACTTCTTTACCTTATTCAACCTCTGATTTGGCTACGTCTTTTATTACGCAGCCGCAAAGCACCCGCCTATCGCAAACGGTGGGGTGAGCGCTATGGCTTTTGTCGAGGCAAAGTCGCGCCTCATGGCATTTTATTGCACTCCGTTTCAGTGGGTGAGACACTTGCCGCTGTACCTCTTGTTCGTGCATTACGCCACCATTATCCCGATTTACCTATTACCGTCACCACCATGACACCAACAGGCTCAGAGCGCGTACGCTCTGCATTTGGTGACGATGTGTACCATGTCTATCTTCCTTATGATTTACCCGGCTCGGTTAATCGTTTTCTTACAACGGTTGATCCGAAATTGGTGATCATCATGGAAACAGAGCTGTGGCCAAATCTTATCTCACAGCTTTATCGTCGCAAAATCCCATTGATAATCGCTAATGCTCGCTTATCAGAGCGCTCAGCAGCGGGTTATCAAAAACTAGGTAGTTTTGTCAAAACGATGCTGAGAAAAATTACCTTAATTGCTGCCCAAAATCAGGAAGATGGCGAACGTTTTATTGCTTTAGGGCTAAAACGCTCACATCTGCATATTACCGGTAGCTTAAAGTTTGATATTTCGGTCACCCCTGAACTCGCTGCTAAAGCCGTGGCATTACGCCGCCAGTGGGCAGCACATCGCCCTGTCTGGATAGCCACCAGTACCCATGAAGGGGAAGAGGCGATTGTCTTAGATACCCATAAAAAATTACTGGCACAATTTCCTCAACTGTTGCTGATTTTAGTTCCCCGCCATCCTGAGCGTTTTGCAAAAGCAGAGCAACTTACCCAAGAGGCCGGCTTTAAATATACCCTACGCAGTAGCGATGCTATTCCTGATGCACAAACCCAAGTGGTGATAGGCGATACTATGGGGGAGTTAATGTTGCTATATGGTATTGCTGATCTGGCCTTTGTTGGAGGCAGTTTAGTCGAGCGCGGTGGACATAACCCATTAGAAGCCGCAGCCCATGCCATTCCGGTATTAATGGGGCCTTATACTTTTAATTTTAAAAATATCTGTGCCAAGTTAGACCAAGCTGAAGGGCTAATTACCGTCATTGATAGTGACTCTATGGCGACGGCAATCGCCTCATTACTCAATGATGAAGATTATCGCCGCTATTATGGACACCATGCCGTTGAGGTACTTCATGAGAATCAAGGGGCGTTATTGCGCTTATTAACCTTACTCTCTCCTTATCTGCCACCACGGAGTCACTGATGAGTGAAAATAAACGCCTCTCGGTCGTGATGATCAGTAAAAACGTTGCGGATGTTATTGAAGCATGTTTAGACTCGGTACAGTGGGCTGATGAAATTATTGTTTTAGACTCAGGGAGCGACGATGCAACTTGCCAATTAGCCCGTGAAAAAGGGGCTAAAGTATTTAGCAACACCTCATGGCCGGGGTTTGGTAAACAGCGGCAATTAGCACAGCAATACGCCACAGGCGATTATATTTTTATGATTGATAGTGATGAGCGTATTACCCCTGAGTTAAAAGCCAGTATTCAAGCCGTGTTACAACAACCTGAATCGGGTGTGGTTTATAATTGTGCTCGCCGTAACCTGTTTATGGGGCGTTTTATGAAACATAGTGGTTGGTATCCCGATAAAGTAACCCGCCTTTATGCTCGTGAACAGTATCAATATAATGATAATTTGGTTCATGAATCATTAGAAACCCAAGGTGCAACCATTAAAACTTTACCTGGGGATCTGCTGCATCTTACTTGTCGTGATTTAATCGAGTTCCAACAAAAACAGCTAAAATACGCTAAAGCATGGGCACAAGAGCGCAATCAGCAGGGTAAAACCACCCGTTATAGCGCCATTATTAGCCATACGCTGGGGGCGTTTTTTAAAACTTGGTTACTGAGAATGGGTATTTTAGATGGAAAACAGGGATTAATATTGGCATTTGTTAATGCACAGTATACCTTTAATAAATACGCCTCATTATGGGAACTTAGCCGGAAAAACCGTGAATATGAAAAATAAAGCTATCTACCCTGGAACCTTTGATCCCATCACCTATGGGCATATTGATATTCTCACTCGTGCTGCGGGTATGTTTGACACGGTGTTATTAGCTATTGCTGCCAGCGCCCGTAAAAATCCTATGTTTAGTTTAGAAGAGCGTGTCGCTTTAGCAAAAGAAGTCACCCAACACCTGCCTAATGTGGAAGTTGTCGGCTTTTGTGAGCTAATGGCGAATTTTGCTAAAAAACAGCAAGCGACCATTTTGATCCGTGGCGTACGCTCGGTTTCTGATTTTGAATATGAGTGGCAACTGGCGAATATGAACCGTCATTTTGCCCCAGATCTCGATAGTGTCTTTTTATTGCCTTCACAAAATCTCTCTTTTGTTTCTTCTTCACTGATCAAAGATGTAGCACGTCATGACGGCGATGTATCGACTTTTTTACCTGAAGTGGTTGCTACAGCAATGCTACAAAAACTCGGTAAGCGTTAATCGGTTATTTCACCATGTTGGCAATGTCGGCAAAAGAAAGTGCTACGTTGCCCCTGCTTAATACTTTCAATAATATGACCACAAATTAAGCACGCTTTATCTTTGCGCCCGTAGACAAATAGCTCTTGGGCAAAATAACCTGGTTTACCATCAGATTGTAGAAAATCTTTTAAGGTGGTTCCCCCTTGCTCTATCGAGCGAGTTAATACCGTTTTAATGGCATTAACCAATGCGTCACACTCTTGCTCGGTTAAGCTACTGGCTTTTCTATCTGGCATGATCCCTGATGAAAAGAGTGCTTCGTTCGCATAAATATTGCCAACACCCACCACCAGCTTGTTATCCATTAGCCATGGTTTGATGGCGATTTTTTTATTTTTGCTTTGTTGATATAAATATTGCGCGTTAAATTGCGCCGAAAGCGGCTCTGGCCCTAAATGGGCTAATACGGAGCTGGTGGCTAGATCTTCACACCATAGCCATGCACCGAAACGACGCGGATCGGTATAGCGTAGTACCTTGCCATCACGAAACACTAAATCAATATGATCGTGTTTCTCTTCAGGCTGCTCTTCTGGCAAGATACGTACACTGCCGGACATGCCTAAATGAACAATGATCCACCCTTGATTTAATTCAATTAACAGATATTTAGCGCGCCGTTTAACACTTAAAATCGGTTCATCCAGCAAGGTTTTGATTTTTTCAGAAACAGGCCAACGTAATTTACTGTTACGCACTATTGCGTAGTGCAAGATATTGCCCACTAGATGAGGCTCAATACCTCGGCGACTGGTTTCAACTTCTGGTAATTCTGGCACAAGTCACTCCATTATTGTCACTTGAGAAATACAGCGATAACATCATTTTTATTGTATGATGAGCCATTCATCCCCACAAACCGCTAGAGCAATATAACATAAAGGACAGTGGTAGCTTATTATGATGTTGTTTAAAGACGATAGTAAAAAATCTTTATGGAATTTATCCATTATTGGACTTTACATTATATTGATCTACTTACCCGATATCACTCGCTATAAAAATATAGTGATGGGGTTGATTGGTGCAACGGCACTTTGGTATTTGGTGCGTGATTTTCGCACTATTGGTCAGATTTTTAAAAATAATCTCGCCTATGCGTTGTTTTTCTTATTGCTCGCCATTGGCTATTCAGTGGTGATTTCCGTAGAGCCCGCACTGAGTCTAAAAGAGATTAATAAGCCGATTTTAAATGGCTTACTGCTCTTTTCCATTGCGTTTCCCATTGTATTGTATAAAGAAACACCTACGGCAATTGCGAAGATGGTGCTGGTGTCATTCGCCATGGGGTTATTGGTGATTATGGCAAAGGAGTTGGTGCAGTATTATTTGGAATATCAGCAAAATATTTTGCCTTTTACAAAAAAAAGTCAATTAGCGCATAGAGAAATCTCTTATGCACTACTATTTTTCTTTCCTATTATATTGGCCTTATGGGCATTGAAAAAAAATCATTCGATAATTAATTGGCTTTTATTAAGTGTGGTTAGCCTATTATTTTTATTTGCAATTTTAGGGACATTAGCACGCGGGGCTTGGGTCGCATTAGCGATTAGTACATTACTTATCTTAATCATTAATCGCCAGTGGATATTTACTTTACTCAGCATGGGTATCTGCGTTGCGCTCTTTTTCGGTGTAACACAATTACCTAATAGCCAATTTATTAACGCCAAACTTAAACATAAACTATCGCAAACCAATAGCGGACTAAGATTTGATGGTGGTACCCAAGGTTCAGCCTTAGATTTGATCTTAGAACAACCTATTAAAGGCTATGGTTATGGTAATCAGCTTTACCATAATGTTTATAATCAGCAAGTAAAACAGCATAAAAACTGGGTATTTAAAAAATCCATTGGTCCCCATAATGTATTTTTAGCTTTCTGGTTTGCCGGCGGTATTTTGGGGTTAATAAGTCTACTCTATTTTTGCGCGTCTTTTATCGCTCAGGGTATTCAATTGATCCGCAAAAATCAGGGGATTACTCGCCAAGCAGCACTGGTGTTATTAATATCGTTTTTAGGGGTTTATGTACTACGTGGATTATTTGAAAATGCCTATATTAATCAAGTGGGTATTTTATTAGGGTTAATGTTAGCATTGCGCTATTCATTATTAAATCAGCCCTCAGCAACACCGACCCAAGAAGATACATCCGTTAGCTAATCAGTTTATTGATGGTATGTAAAATCGTCTCTGCCCGTTTATCCCAGTTGTAATAATTTTCAACTAATGAGCGGGCGTGATTGATTTTCTCACTGGTACGTTGTGGCTCTTCTCTTAGTAATTTAATTTGTTGGGCAAAACTCTGCGCATCACCACTATCAGCAAAACTTACCGCTTTTTCATCCACCACATCACGAATTGATGGAAAATCTGAAATAACCACCGGTTTTCTCATCGCCATATATTCAAACAGTTTTAACGGAGAGGTGTAGCGACTACCGATACTGGTTAAGGTTAAAGGCAACACACAAATATCATGTCGAGCAATCGCCTGAAAGCGTTGTTTAGGATCGATAAAACCAAGAAAGTTAACTTTCTCTTTTACATCCATCTCCTTAGCAAGCAATTGTAGCCCTTTAATTTGCTCAGCCGTTCCACCGGCAATATTCAGTCTAGCATTATCCAGATATTTCATCGCTCGCATCATGGTGGGGATCCCTTTCCATTTATGCAAACTACCTAGATAAAGTACCTCTGTTACATTATTGGTCGTAGCGGTTATATCTCTATGGCTATCTTTGTTGCTATCTGCGGCATATAAATCCACTCCATCGGGTACAATAGTAATAGGCGTGGTTACTTGATATTGCGAAATAATATCGTCCCTTAACAGCGAGGTCAGCACAAATACTGCCGTTGCGCGACTGTATACCAACTTCTCCATTTTTAGCAGTTTATGGTATTTCAGGCGATTTTTTTTCGTTTCAAAAGAGTGCGACTCTGCAAAAGATTGCGCAAAAATCTCATGGCTTTCGAAAAAAAGCGGAATATCTGCATGGTTCTCAGCCAAATAGCAGGCCAGTTTTAAATTACGCGTAAATAGTGCATCAACAGGGTGTTGTTTTAACCAACGTGCAATTTGTAATGAAAATAGCTTTTGCGAATTAAAGGGAAAATACCATTTACGTCTGATATCTCTTAGCGCAATTAACCGCGCATTGTTATGAATATCACGCCCGAGAATATCGCTATCTCGATACTGTCCTTTGGGGGTGACTAGCGTCACTTGTGCACCGGCACGGGCAAACGCATCAACGTTTTGCAATATTTGCAATGAAGCCACACGCAAATCGGGAACGGGATAAGGATCAAGATAGGCGATTTTCATCATTCTGTTTTTAATGCCTGTAGTAATCGTTGTGCTGAATGTTGCCAAGTATAGTGAGAAGCAATGCGTTGGCGTGCATTTTCACCCATCGCTTTACCTCTATCCGGCAATGCCCGAAGATGGTTGATGGCTTTCACCATCGCGGTTACATCACCTGGGGTTACCAATAATCCTGCACTTTGCTCATTGCCTACCACCTCAGGAATACCGCCGATATAGCTGGCAATCACCGGTTTTCCACATGCCATTGCTTCTGCAATGGTGATCCCAAATGCTTCATCGCCGATACTTGGGAAAACCCCTGCATCACAAGCGGCATAAAACTCAGGTAACATTGCGTGCTCAACTGGTTGATGAAAAATAACTTGTTCAGCAACACCTTTTACCATCGCTTTATTTTTTAATTGTTCCAGCGCATCCCCCGCGCCGATGATCAGTAACTTAACGTCTTCATCTCGCAATTGGGCTATTGCATCAATAGCAACACTTAAGCCTTTCCAACCGACTACACGCCCCGCAAATGCCAATAAAAATGTAGGCTCACTCACACCGAGCTGTTGGCGCAAAGATGTTGTCATAGGCTTAAACTTTGCCATATCAACACCATTATAGATAACCGCAGGAAATTGTTTAAAATGCTGCTGAATTTGCCAAGCATTAAAATGGCTACACGCAACCCAAGCAGAGATTTTTTTCGCCAGTTTACGATCACCTTTAAAAAAGCTGGTGCCACCACTCATATAACAAAAACGTGTCGAGCAAGATTTGGGCATCATTGCAGGCCAAAAGAAATCAAACGGCTTAGTTAAAATAACCCAATCAAAATTTTGTCGAATAACATCTTGTTTAGCATAGCGAGCAAAACTATAACGTTCAACAATACGACGAAAACGACCACCGAGATCGATAACTTTCTCTCTTGGTGTATAAGGATAGGTATGAATATGAATTTGTCGGCCTGCTAGTTCATGCCTGACATCACCATTGCCCCCATAAAGATGTACCTCATGTCCCGCATCATGTAACTGTTTGGCAAGCTCCCATACTGCGGTTTGGATCCCACCATAAGACATTGTGATTGTGACATCAATTAAGCCAATCTTCATGAGTTACTGTTTCACCTTTATTCCATTTAAAATATCGCTAACGGCATGCCAAACATTGGCGACAGAAATATCAGACATACTATCTTCACGACTTGCATCGGCTAACGCAATAGGATGTTGGATAATATGACAACATGAATGTTGTAATGGCGCTAAATAACATCCGGGATGATAGCTGTGATACATGGCTACCATCGGAATACCTAACGCGCCAGCTAAATGCGTCGGCCCTGTATCAACCCCGATATAGAGCGACAAATGCGCCATAATGGCAGCATTTTCGCGCATAGAGACTTGCCCTGCTAATGCCAAACAATGCTCAGTACCTATTTTTTTCGCCAGCTCAATGGCGACTTGTTGGCTCTCTTTCCCACCTAATAACAGAAAATAGGCCTGCTCGTCATGAGTCATTATCTGTTTGGCTAACTGCAAAAAGTGTTCTATAGGCCAATCTCGGTAAGCTTTGGCAGGAAAACTTTGTAATTGTAAGCCAATAATGTGCTTATTAATTAATGCATTACTCTCTATAAACTGTTGGGCAAATTGCTTTTCTTCTGAACTAATAGAGTAGCGTAATTGCCAATTGGTTGGGTAAATTCCTAATGCATTAATTAATAAAGCACGCTCTTTTTGTGCCACCATTAACTCTTTAGGGTAAGCCACCCATGTTATGTCTGATTGCTTTTGGTTATTTTCAGCAAAAGCCACTACATGTTGTGATTGACGGCGGGCATACTGCACTAATGAATGATCATTTCCATATACCAAAGCTAAATCATAAGGTTTATGGGGTAACCATCCTCGCCAACGGGCGCGCTTTTTCGAGAAAGGCTTAACACTAAAAATATCAGGATTGTGCTGCAAAATGCAGGCACTGCGTTTATGCGCCAATACATGAATACGCGCATTCGGCCAACGCTCTTTTAGTGCGTGGATCACCGGCGTGATCAGTAACGTATCACCAAAACGCGCAATTGCTATAACCAATATGTTTTTTGGATCCATACACTTTTTATTTAGTTTAAATGATACATTTACTTTCCAGACTATACACTAAAAAGCATTACAAATATTCATAAACAGAATGAAAATATAACATCAGATACAGGATAATTAGCCCTTAGCGACTTTATTGGATATCAATTATCGTGATTTATCTTTAAGGCTAATGGCGTTAATAAATATTTTTTCCATTTTATCTAGCATGTTATCTAAACCAAACTGAGCTTTGGCATGGGCTAATGACGCTTGCCCCATTTGTTGACGTAACTCATCAGAGGCCATTAATTTAGCAAGGTAATTGATTAGGGTTTCTTGTACTTGAGGTGCCAATGTAAAGCCGGTTTTACCATCAATCACCGCTTCACTAATTGCACCTACTGTGGTTGATACCACCGGTAATCCGCAAGCCATCGCTTGCATAATACCTTGCGGTACTCCTTCGTTACCAAAAGAGGGTAAGGCAAATAAATCCATTGCATTTAAGCAATCCGGCACATCATTGCGGTTGCCTAAAAAAAAGACACTCTCTTCTAACCCTGCAAGTTTAACCATCGGTTGTAAATTTTTACGTTGTGGACCATCTCCGACGAGAAGTAGTTGCCAGTCAGGAAATTGTAGATGCAATGTTTTCCAAGCTTCTATTAGGTATTTATGTCCTTTCCATACCCGCATTGTTGCCACAATCCCTAATGTAGGTTTATTAGGCACACCTATTTTTTCTCGTGCTTGCTGTTTATTTTGTGGCGAGAACTTTTCTAAATCGATCCCCGTAGGAACTGAGGTCATTTGACTGAGCGGAAAACGATTATATTGATGTAAGGTTTGGCGTAATTTTTCACCGGTAGTGACAATATGGGCACTTGAAGACAGGTAGAGCCAACGCGTAGGCAGTGAACGTGATACATCGGTAGATACATGGCGAGTACGTACTATGGCGGGAGAGTGGCGTAATGAAGCACAAGATAACGCAACTAACCAAGCATCTGTCGAGCTATGGGTATTAATCACATCAAATTGCTGACGATGGACTTTTAACCAATTACGCAATGCCATCAGTGCAGATCCGCGTTTTTTTTCAATCGGTAATGTGACAACCTCAATACCATAGTCAGGGGCTGCTTTGGCAATTTTTGAGTTTGGACAGCAAACCAGTGTCACATGGTGCCCTCTTTGCACCATGCCTTGAGATTCTGTCAAAATGCGGATTTCTTGACCACCCCAACCACAAGACGACTCTGTATGTAAGATAGATAACACCGATTTACTCATCTGCAACTATTCACTCGATAGATAAAAAGGGCACTAGTATAACGAAAGAGTCAATAAAGATCATAATAGCTTTACTTTGTTATACTTAGCGCAAGCCAGATAACAAAAAACCCGACACTAAGGTCGGGTTTTTTTCAGAGAACTAAAATTATTTAATTTTAGCTTCTTTATAAGTCACATGCTGACGAACAACTGGATCGAATTTTTTCATTTCCAGTTTTTCTGGCATAGTGCGTTTGTTCTTCGTAGTGGTATAGAAGTGACCTGTACCAGCAGAAGAAACGAGTTTAATTTTCTCGCGAATACCTTTAGCCATTTTTCAGCTCCTTAGTACTTCTCACCACGGGCACGTAAATCTGCTAATACAGATTCGATGCCTTTCTTATCGATCACACGCATACCTTTAGCAGATACACGCAGAGTTACGAAACGTTTCTCAGACTCAACCCAGAAACGGTGAGAGTGCAGGTTTGGCAGAAAACGGCGTTTAGTCGCGTTTAATGCGTGAGAGCGGTTGTTTCCACTCACAGGACGCTTGCCGGTAACTTGGCAGACTCGGGACATGTCTATTCTCCAAAAATCTAATCAGCTCGAGCTTTAGTATCAGGTTTGACCGCCTCGTCAGGCTTTGGAGCCCATCTCAGCAACTTTTAACGATTGAAAAACTGTGTAAACACCTCAGAAAAAACTTGCTGAGATAGGCTCTTCTCGCCAAACCCAAGATCCTCAAAGGTGGCGTAGTATACGCCCAATGGCCTCAACGCTCAAGACCCGTACAATAAAGATTGTCAATAATTTTAAAAAATATTGGCTATAACCAACCCCGTTCAGCAAAAGAAACACAGTTATCATGCCCTACCACAAGGTGATCAAGCACTTTTATACCGACTAATTGACAAGCTGTAAAAATTTTTTCTGTTATTTGCTTATCGGCAAGACTTGGCTCAGATAGACCTGAAGGATGATTATGGGCTAAAATAATCGATGCTGCGTTCTTTTTAATCGACTGGCGAATAATTTCTCTGGGGTGAACTTCAACACGATCCACCGTTCCTTTAAACATTTCCTCACAATCGATCATTTGGTTTTGGTTATCTAAAAATAGCACGACAAATACTTCTCTATCACGCCAATTAAGTCGTTTTTGCAAATAACTTTTGGTTTCTGCGGATGAGGAGAGGATATTTTTATGCATAAACTTTGTTTTAATAAAGCGTTGAGCCATCTCATTAATGGCTTGTAATTGGGTAAATTTACCCACGCCTATCCCCTTAAAACAGCCTAAGGTTTCATAATCCGCATTGATCACATGATAGAGAGAACCACACTTTCTAAGTAAGAAGTCGGCTAATTCTAATACCGATTTTTCATAGGTGCCTGTACGTAAAAAAATGGCCAATAACTCTGCATCCGTTAACGATTCTACACCATGCAACAGCAGTTTTTCTCTCGGTAAGAGTATCTCTATGGTTGCGTTTTCCATTCTTTGTGCTCTCCCTTTTCGCCAAGCATTTAAACATCAATACGTTATAATTGGCCTATGTTGTTATTTTATCTTTCAATTATTTAATTTTATCTTTCATGTAATATTTATCACAAAACAACTGTTGTTATATACAGTTAATTTACTATAAACTGTACAAGTTGAATAAAAAAGCCACAGATAAAATTTGTGCGAGGTAATACACAATAATTTATTTTATAAAACATCGTATTACATAGAATGCCTAACTCTGGCTTAGCTTGTGGTAAAATTATGGACATTTATTTATGCAATTAGGCATTTCATCATGACTACACTTCACGACAAAAAGATTATTCTGGGTATCAGTGGTGGTATTGCGGCCTATAAAGCGCCTGAGCTAGTCCGTCGTTTACGTGATAAAGGCGCTATTGTGCGCGTCGTTATGACGCCTGCAGCACATGCCTTTGTCACCCCGTTATCGCTACAAGCGGTATCAGGCTTCCCTGTTGCGGATGATTTGCTTGATCCTGCCGCAGAAGCCGCAATGGGACATATCGAACTAGGAAAATGGGCTGATCTGATTTTATTAGCCCCTGCTACCGCGGATTTAATTGCTCGTTTACGCATGGGGATGGCAAACGATCTGTTAACCACACTCTGTTTAGCCAGTGCAGCACCTATTGCGATTGCCCCAGCGATGAATCAACAAATGTATCGTGCGGCGATTACACAAGAAAATTTAACGGCTTTGGCACAACGAGGTTGTCTTATCTGGGGGCCTGACTCTGGTAGCCAAGCCTGTGGTGATGTAGGACCCGGTAGAATGTTAGATCCTCTTGAATTGGTGGCATTAGCAGAGCAACAATTTGCGATTCAACACGATTTTAAAGGTAAAAAAATCACCATTACCGCAGGCCCAACACGTGAAGCCTTAGATCCAGTACGCTTTATCAGCAACCATAGCTCAGGAAAAATGGGCTTTGCTATTGCGCAAGCGGCCGCTCAACGGGGGGCAGAAGTGACACTCATTGCCGGCCCTGTCACATTGCCGACACCTGCTTGTGTTAAACGTATCGACGTCGAAAGTGCCCAAGAGATGTATCAACAAGTGATGGATATTGCGCCATCCCAAGATATTTTTATTGGTTGTGCTGCCGTTGCCGATTATCGAGCCAAACAGGTTGCCCCTGAAAAAATTAAAAAACAAGGTGATGAAGTAACGATAACTATGATAAAAAACCCCGATATTGTTGCCAGTGTCGGAAAAATGGTTGAGCATCGCCCATTTGTTGTCGGATTTGCAGCCGAAACCCAGAATGTGGAAGAATATGCCCGCCGTAAACGAGAACAAAAACAACTCGATTTAATCTGTGCTAATGATGTATCACTAAAAGATGCTGGTTTTAATAGTGATAACAACGCATTACACCTTATCTGGGCAAATGGAGAAACGCGTTTACCACATAGTAGTAAAACGCAACTGAGTCATCGCCTACTTGACGAGATAGCCAAACATTATGATGAAAAAAATTGACGTTAAAATCCTTGATCCACGAATTGGACAAGAGTATCCACTCCCTGCGTATGCAACAACAGGCTCTGCTGGTTTAGATTTACGTGCTTGCCTTGATGCTCCACTGGTATTAGCACCAGGACAAACTGAGCTGTTACCTACAGGTCTTGCTGTACATATTGCTGATGAAGGGTTAGCGGCAATGGTGCTTCCTCGCTCAGGTCTCGGTCATAAACATGGGGTGGTACTCGGTAACTTAGTGGGATTAATTGATTCTGATTATCAAGGTCAACTGATGGTATCGGTATGGAATCGTGGTCAACAAGCGTTCACTATTGAACCCGGCGAACGTATTGCCCAGATGGTTATCGTACCTGTTGTTCAAGCAGAATTTAATATTGTAGAAGATTTTACGGCAACAGAGCGTGGTACAGGCGGTTTTGGACACTCTGGTCGCCAATAAGCACGACGTCTTGCATTTATTTTAATATCAATGACGATATCACTCCCTTTGCACTAACACTTTTATTTAGTGCAAAGGTTTACTGATTTGTTTTGCTTTTAGCAGGGGCCTTATCAGTCATGGCAGAAGAAAAAGAAACCAAAAAGAAACGCAGAAATAGACGGGATGAAATACTACAATCGCTCGCTCAAATGTTGGAGTCTAGTGATGGTAGTCAACGTATTACTACAGCCAAATTAGCGGCTACCGTTGGGGTATCTGAAGCAGCACTTTATCGACATTTCCCCAGTAAAACAAAGATGTTTGATAGCCTAATTGAGTTTATCGAAGATAGCTTAGTTTCGCGTATCAACCTGATTTTAAAAGATGAGAAAGAAACTATCGCGCGCATTCGCCTTATTCTTATCTTGATCCTTGGTTTTGCAGAGAAAAACCCTGGGCTATCTCGCATTCTTACCGGACACGCATTAATGTTTGAGCAAGATAGATTGCAAGGGCGCATTAACCAATTGTATGAGCGAATTGAAGTACAACTTCGCCAAGTGATTAAAGAGCGTAAAATTCGCGAAGGAAGTGCCTTTTTACATGATGAAGCATTACTCGCTTCACAACTGCTTGCGTTTTGTGAAGGTATGCTAGCACGTTTTGTACGTACTGAATTTCGTTATCATCCTACACAAGAATTTGAAGCACGTTGGCCATTAATTCAGGCACAATTACAGTGAGCAAGTAACAATGAAAGAGTGGACTCGTGACTTAACTCAATAATTTGAAAATGACATATATGCCGTTTTTTTCTTATTTGTGTTAACATGCGCTCTATTGATATCAGAGTATCTAAATAGATTTACTGGGAATGGCACTAAGCGATCCCCAATCTGTGGCAGTGGCAACGCGCCTTGTCCCTACTGTAAAAGTCCTTTTTATCTTTCAATATCTGTGATAATTATCGCAGAAAATTCATTGTACTACTCACCCCGCCCATTATTGGGCGAGGGCTTTTTTTTACAGCTATTGAGCGATTTTATTGTATTTTTGCTTTTTTAATTAATGCCATAACGTTCACGATAGGCTTTTACTGCTGGCAAATGTGCCGATAATGTCTCACTTTCAGTTAAGTAGCTAATTAAATCATCCAAAGTAATAATTGAATAAACTTGGCATTGATAATCGCGCTCTAATTCTTGTATTGCAGAAAGCGAACCACGCCCTTTTTCTTGTCTATCTAAACTAAGCAATACCCCTGACAGCGTCGCATCATGTTGTTTGATTATTTCCATCGATTCACGAATAGCCGTTCCAGCGGTAATAACATCATCAACAATCACCACATTCCCTGTTAATGGACTGCCGACTAATGTCCCTCCTTCACCATGATCTTTAGCTTCTTTACGATTAAAGCAGTAAGGTACATCCATATCATGATGTTCAACTAAGGCCACTGCGGTCGTTGTCGCGATGGGAATACCTTTATAAGCCGGTCCAAACAGCACATCACAAGGCACATGATTATCTATTAATGTTTGTGCATAAAACTGTCCCAATAAAGCCAAGTCACGCCCAGTATTAAATAAACCTGCATTAAAAAAGTAAGGACTAACACGACCTGATTTCAGCGTAAACTCACCAAATTTTAATACATTTTTTGCTAATGCAAGTTCGATAAAGTGGCGCTGGTAGGCTTTCATTTTTTTCTCCTATTAAGATTGCTTAATGACAGATTTTAGACATAAAAAAAGCGACTTTTCAGTCGCCTTAAAAAATAGAATTTATTGCTTCAGCGCCTCTTTTTGCGCTTCAAATATCTTTTCTAATCCCCCTTTCGCAAGGGCGAGTAAAGCAAGTAACTCTTCATGACTAAATGGTGCACCTTCTGCCGTACCCTGTACTTCAATCATACGGCCATCATCGATCATCACCACATTCATATCCGTTTCGGCTGCGGAATCTTCAACATATTCCAAATCGCATAATGGTTGACCATCAACGATACCCACAGAAACAGCAGCTACCATTGATTTAAGAGGGCTCTTTTTCAGCTTACCTTCTGTAACCATTTTATTTAAAGCATCCACTAACGCGACACAAGCACCAGAAATAGAGGCGGTGCGAGTACCCCCATCAGCTTGAATAACATCACAATCAACCGTGATAGTAAATTCACCCAAGGCCTTTAAATCCACAGCGGCGCGTAGTGAGCGAGCGATTAAACGTTGGATTTCCATTGTGCGGCCAGTTTGTTTGCCGCGAGCGGCTTCACGAGCATTACGACTGTTAGTGGCGCGAGGAAGCATGCCATATTCTGCAGTCACCCAGCCTTGCCCTTGTCCTTTAAGAAAACGAGGTACACCCTCTTCTACAGTGGCATTACACAAGACTTTGGTATCACCAAATTCAACTAATACAGAACCTTCAGCATGTTTTGTATAGTGGCGAGTAATGGTAATCGGACGTACTTGGTCTGCTTGTCTGTCTGCTGGACGCATGGTGTTATCTCCGCTTTCTCTGACATATTGGGGGCGCATTATACGACCTAAAACGGCTTATGCCTATCCTTGTGTTGATACCTAGGGTTATAATCGTTACATCATTTACAATATTGAGACCCTATTATGATCCGTAGTATGACCGCTTTCGCTCGTCGAGATATCAAAAAAGAGTGGGGTAGCGCCGCATGGGAACTGCGTTCCGTTAATCAACGTTACCTTGAAACATATATCCGTTTACCTGAGCAATTACGTAGTTTAGAGCCTGTTATTCGTGAACGTCTACGTAATCGCTTAACACGCGGTAAAATAGAATGTAACTTGCGTTTTGAACTCAATGCTCACTCACAAGGTGAACTGACTTTGGATGAAAATTTAGCAAGGCAACTGATTGTTTCTGCTAACTGGGTAAAAAGCCAAAGTCATGAAGGTACTATCAGCCCATTTGATATTTTACGTTGGCCTGGGGTTATCTCAGCCCAAGAGCAAGATTTAGATGCCATTGGTAGCGAACTATTAGCAGAGCTTGATGTAGCTATCGATGCCTTTATTGCAAGTCGAGAAGCTGAAGGCCAAGCACTCAAAACGCTGATTGAGCAACGTTTAGATGCCGTAAGTGCTGAGGTCGTAAAAGTAAGAGCACAGATGCCCGAAATTCTCCAATGGCAACGTGAGCGCTTAACCAGCAAATTAGAAGAAGCACAAGTTCAAGTTGATAATAATCGTTTAGAGCAAGAATTAGTGATGTTAGCGCAACGCTTAGATGTCGCTGAAGAGCTTGATAGATTAGATGCCCACGTTAAAGAAACACGCAAAATTCTCAGTAAAAAAGAGGCTGTCGGTCGTCGCCTTGATTTTATGATGCAGGAGTTTAATCGTGAATCCAATACACTAGCATCCAAATCAATTAATACGGATGTCACCAATTCCGCTATTGAATTAAAAGTATTAATTGAACAGATGCGAGAGCAGATCCAGAATATTGAGTAAATTATCGATTATATTTATTCAGTCTCACGACATCACCCAACGCAGTAAGCCAGTGTAAATGCTGGCTTTTTAAGTTACTTAAGTCATATTTTGATATCACTAAATAAAAGCGCAAGAGAATTTGGACGAGTTTAAAAAGCTTGTTTGGTTATACCTTAGCGCTGTAATCCCTCACCCAATATAAACTACATCAACAAATAGTTATCTCTGATCACTGAGTACAATTGCATATTTATTATTTAAAATGTACACTTAAGATGTACATTATAGGAGAAATATTATGCGTACATATACCTCGACACAAGCCCGAGCCAATATCTCAGAAGTATTAGATATTGCGACCCACGGTGAACCTGTTGAAATCACCCGCAGAGACGGTTGTTCAGCGGTTGTTATCAGTAAAACTGAATTTGAGTCATACCAGAATGCTAAGCTAGATGCAGAGTTTGATATGATGATGCAACGTCATGGACATACCGTAGAGGCACTGACAAATCGATGATATGGGTTAGCGCACAGGAAGTTATCGCTTTCCATGATCGTATATTACAACGTTTCCCAGGTGTGGCCGGTATGTCCGATCCTGGCAGAGCGGAAGCTCTTATTTACCGGGTGCAAAACCGTAAACATTATGAAGGCATTACAGATGTGTTTGAACTGGCAGCAACTTATTGGGTCGCTATCGCTCGAGGGCACATATTTAATGACGGTAATAAACGTACCGCATTTTTTGTGACCATGACATTTCTCTATCGTAATGGCATCAGGATCCGCGATACCGACAATATGCTGGAAAACTTAACAGTGGAAGCAGCTACAGGTGAGAAAACCGTCGACCAGTTAGCAAAACATCTACAAAACTTAGTAGAGAAAACTAACTAAAATAGTTTTCATTAGCAAAATAAAGGCTCCTTTCAATATTTCATACCAAATATGACAAGGTAGTGACATATTGAATTTTCGCTGATTAACATTGCGACGGATCACTCACCAATGCGAAGATAGCATTTATCATTCCGTTTAAAAGCAAATCTGTAAAGCTATCATTTAGCTAGAGCTTGTCTAATAAACCCTTTATTTTGCGCCAACAACTGTGTTGCTTGTTGTGCATTTACGCCGGCTAAAATCATCAAAATCGCTGTTTTACAATGACGTCGGCATTGTGCTAGTGCTTGTTCAGCTGTGGCTCGTTCACACTCTGTCGCTTGCATCACAATACGAATTTGGCGCTCAATTAATTTGGCATTAGTGGCTTCAACATCCACCATTAAATTACCAAATACTTTACCCATCTTTATCATGGCACCTGTGGTTATCATATTTAATACCAGTTTTTGTGCCGTGCCTGCTTTCATACGTGATGAGCCAGTTACCACTTCAGGCCCCACAATCGGCGTAATGGCAATATCGGCACGTTGCGCTATGGGACTATCAGGATTACAACTAATTGCCCCGGTCACCGCACCTAGTGAGCGTGCATATTCTAATGCGCCAATCACATAAGGCGTTCGACCACTGGCTGCAATCCCAACTAGCACATCCTTAGCATTAAAATTAAGCTGGCGTAAATCCTCTGCCCCCAATTGGACATTATCTTCTGCATTTTCAACCGCTTGTAAAATGGCTTTGTGTCCCCCGGCAATTAAGCCAATCACCATATCATGGGGGGTTCCATAGGTTGGAGGACATTCACTGGCATCTAAAATTCCCAAACGACCAGAAGTACCTGCACCGCAATAAATTAATCGACCACCTTGAGAAAATGCTGTTACGACCTTATCCACCAGCCGTGCAATATGGGGTAATGTGGCTTCAACCGCAAAAGGCACTTTTTTATCTTCATTATTAATGACTTTTAGCATTTCAAGTGTTGAAAGTGTATCAATATGTTCACTGTGATGATTGCGACTTTCCGTGACAAGATTGCTAAGGTCAATAGCCATTATTACTCTCCAAATATTATTAATTATTTGATTAAGACAAAGAAATTAACTGCTTTTATACCACTATTATTGGTAATATTTTCAAAATCATTATAAACGGTACTCTACATGACATTTATTAAATCTATTTCGACCTTTATCAGTCTAATAACACTTTTTTGCTCATTTTCTTTACACGCTAATTTCGAAGAGCAAGATAAAAAATTATTTGAAGATACCCGCAAAGAAGCACTAAACCATAATGCACTCGCTCAATATCAGTTAGCCGAAATGTATTTACTGGGGGATGGCGTAGAAAAAAACCTGCTAAATGCACAGCTGTGGGCAAATGAAGCAATAAAAAGTGGCTATGCCGATGCCTATGCGCTCCTTGCTGACATTTACCTCTTTAATGCCGACCCTTATTTTAAAAGCTATTATGTCGAAGCAAAAGAGTTAGCCACCACTGCCGTTAATAAAGGAAGCATGAGAGGAAAAATCAGCTTAGCAACCGCGCTTATTGCTCCTTTATCTGGTGAAGTAGATTATCAGCAAGCGATGGTATTACTTGAAGAAGCCACACAAGCGCATCAACAAGAACTTGTTTATGCCCCCATTTGGTTAGGTATTTTATATAGTGGTATAGGTAATATTCCTGTCGATATGGAAAAAACCAATAAATTATTTGCACAAGCCAATGAAATGACATTTGAAGGATTTGCTCAAGCAATGGCCTCTTTTATGTTCTCAGGTCAATATCATATTATCGAGCCCAACAAACAAAAAGCAGATGCATTTATGAAACAAGCCTGTGAAGAAGCGAGAAAAGTTGGCAATGAATTTTATTGCCAACCAGAATTAAATTAACCGAAATTAAAGCTAATAAATGCCCCTAGCTCAGAAAAGGGATGGTTATGCTTATATCATCTCTTTTCTATTCATCTCGACGTGATACCTATTTTTTACAACGCCATACGGTATTCAATTACACCTGGTTTTTCAGCCACCCAATCATACAGACGTTGACCCCGTAAATTGGTTTCCTGTGTATGCCAGTACAAACGAGCACAATTACGTTGTTTAGCCTGTTGATTTACAAAATCGATTAATTTTTTCCCCACATGACAACCACGAGCTTCAGGTGAAACAAACAAATCTTCGAGGTAACAAAAATCACTTTCAGCCCAAGTTGAACGATGAAAAAGATAATGAACAAAACCCAGTATTTTTTTGCCATCTGTTGCAACAGCACAGTAAATCGGCTCTTTCTCATCAAAAAAGCGCGCCCATGTTTTTAATGTTATCTCTTCTGATAATTCAACGTTATAAAATTCCTGATAACTTAACCAATATGGTAACCATTGAGCATAATGCTCTTGCTCAATAAGTTGAACGGAAACTGCCATCGATATTGTGCTCATTTATTTACTTCCTTCTACTCTCATCAACGCGATAAAAAGATATCACTCGGCCTGTTATTGCTGTCATAGTACGTTTAATTCTGGCTCTTAATAAGGTACACTTTTTGTGTTTTTATAGGATCCACTTTATGAAACAGAAACCAACAGCTTATTTCCCTAACCTTGTATTAGAAGAAGGGTCTATTAGCTCACAAGTCTATTACGCCGTTAGAAAGGCTATTTTAGAAGGCGTTCTATCTCCGGGTAGCCGTCTACCGTCAAGTCGCACATTGGCTGAAATGATGTCGATTTCTCGCAATTCTGTTATTGCCGGATTTGAACGTTTAATTGATGAAGGCTATTTATTTACTCGTCGCGGGTCGGGCACTTTTGTTACGAATACCATTCCTGATAGCATTAATTCCAATCAGTGGGTTAAAACAACCCTGCCGACGTCTTCATTGCATATCGATAATGAATTAGGAACCCTTAATCCTAATTTGCAAAAGATGCATGCTTTTTGGCAACAATCACAACTAAATACCAATAGTCGCTTTATGTTTCATGTGGGTGTTGGGTGTATTGATCTTTTCCCCCATGAGCTTTGGGGAAGATTATTAGGACGAGTTTGGCGACACTCCAAAAAAGAACTCGCAACCTTTAACTCGCCAACAGGCTATACACCATTAAAAAAGATGATATGCCAATATGCCCAATCAACACGTGGGCTTAACTGTCAACCTGAGCAAGTCATCATTGTCAATGGCACACAGCAAGCGATTAATCTTGCTACTCGAGTGCTATTACAAGAGGGAGATACTGCTTGGTTAGATGATCCTGGTTATGACAGCGCTCGAGCTATCTTTACATCGTATGGTATAAAAATACACCCCGTTCGTTCAGATAGTGACGGTATGGATATTTCTCAAGCTATAGACCAATGCCCGCAAGCAAAACTAGTTTTCACCACACCTTCACATCAATTCCCTTTAGGTAATACTCTTTCACTTTCACGTCGTATTGCCTTATTAGAGTGGGCATCGTCCAATAACATGTGGATCTTTGAAGATGATTACAATAGCGAGTTTCGCTATCACACTAAACCCATTCAAGCTCTACAAGGATTAGACAAACATCAGCGGGTTATTTATGCCGGAACCTTTTCAAAAATGATGTACCCGGGATTTCGTTTAGGCTTTTTAGTGGTACCTCCATCTTTAATTGACAGTTTTAAAGTCGCTAAATACTACACCGACTCTCATTCTGGTTTTTTAGAACAAGCAACATTAGCGCTATTTATATCTCAAGGACATTATGCTCGCCATGTTAGACGGATCAGAAAAGCCTGTTATGAACGTTATCTAACGTTAACCAATACGATAAAAAAGTATCTCTCTCACATTTTTCGTATTGAACCGACTGATTCTGGCATCCATATTGTCTGCTGGTTACAGTCTGGTTATACAGAAGAATATATTGTGAAAGAGGGACGGAAAATTGGGTTAGCCATACAGCCTTTATCGCGTTATTGTATTCAATCTTATCCTAAACAGGGTATATTATTAGGGTATGCCGCACACCATCCCTCTGAAATTGAAAAAAATATTATTTTGCTTGCTCAAGCTTTATCTAAATAAATAACATTTATTCTTATTTATCATTTTCACTATAAAAATCGAATAAGATTTCTATTTACCCTATTTTATTTTTGGGCGTGCAATAATAAACCCAAGCTGGCGGTACATTTAACATCACACGTTTTTTCTCTAAATGAAAATAACGAGATAATGTTTTTTCATATCGAGTGGTATATTGAAACAACACAAAACAACCTTGGGTTTTTAATAATTCGCTATGTACCCGCTTTAAGATTTTTAACCCTAACCTTCTGTTAATAGACAAGAAAGGCAACCCAGAAATAATCATATTATAATGACTATCTAACTTTTCAGCAGACGCTGTATAGATGGTTAAACGGGGATCATTAATCTTATTCAGCTCATTAGCGAATGCCGGCTCTATCTCAAAAACATCTAATACCGAGTTTGATGACATACGTTTTAAGATCTGTTGCGTAATCACCCCAGTTCCCGCACCTAATTCGGCAATTTGGATATCTTGTTGCCAATTTAATTTATTGAGCATTTCATAACATAACCAACGTGATGAAGGCGCAATAGTTCCCATTGTGGTAGGAGACAGTACAAACCGCTTTAAATATGAATAATAGGTTGATAATGGAAAGTAGGTTGATAAATCCATCTTGCGCCCCCTAAAGCTTTTATCTAGATAAAATAAAAATCAGATAAAATGAAGTACATTCATCGTTATTTTTTATTTATGAATTTATGTCATCTCACTAATGACGGATTTCAGTATAAAGCTTGGAGCTATCTCTAAGTAAATACGTTTTTCTTATATATTACACTATTTTACATTTTTCTATTTTTATCATTGTTTATTAGACAAGAATATAAATTTATTTATCAAAAAAATGAAATAAGTCATAACGGAATCATCTTAATCTTTTTTATAAATGATTTATGCTTAATGTTCACTTAATTAATGGCGCATTATTTTTAACAAATTCGTGATATTTGTTCGTTCTGTGGTTTCCTTTTGTTAACTCTATGCAGACTATTAGAAACACTTCTAATTCTTTGGTAAATAATCAATAAATTCACTTGCACCTCTCTCTATATTTTGTCAGGTTAGTGTGAAGTCTCTCACTATTCCTACAGACAAAGACAGGGTAATTACAATGAAAAATGTTGGTTTTGTGGGCTGGCGTGGTATGGTCGGCTCCGTTTTAATGCAAAGAATGGTTGAAGAACGTGATTTTGATGGGATAAACCCTGTTTTCTTCACCACTTCTCAATTAGGTGAAGCAGCACCTGCTTATGGCAATCATCGTAGTACACTGCAAGATGCTTATGATATTGATACGCTCGCCTCACTCGATATCATTATCAGTTGCCAAGGGGGTGATTACACCCATGATATTTATCCCAAATTACGTCAAGCGGGTTGGCAAGGTTATTGGATTGATGCGGCATCTGCACTACGCATGAATGATGATGCGGTGATTATTCTTGATCCCGTTAATGGTCAACATATCCAAGATAGCCTCAATAAAGGTATTAAAACCTTTGTGGGGGGGAATTGCACCGTAAGCTTAATGTTGATGTCTTTGGGCGGACTTTTTGCTAACGATTTAGTTGAGTGGGCTAGTGTCTCCACTTACCAAGCCGCATCCGGCGCAGGTGCGCGTCATATGCGTGAATTATTGTCACAAATGGGTGCATTACATAACCAAGTGGTTAAAGAGCTAGAAAATCCAGCCTCGGCAATTTTAGATATTGAGCGCAAAGTCACTAACTTTACTCGCAGTGGTACTATGCCGACAGAGCAATTTGGTGTTCCACTGGCAGGTAGCTTAATTCCTTGGATTGATAAACAATTGGAAAATGGCCAAAGCCGTGAAGAGTGGAAAGGCCAAGCTGAAACCAACAAGATCTTAAACACCGGTTCAAATATCATTCCTGTGGATGGTCTTTGTGTTCGTATAGGTGCATTACGTTGTCATAGCCAAGCATTCACCTTAAAACTGAAAAAAGATTTACCGGTTAACGAAATTGAGCAATTGCTTGCCCAACATAATGATTGGGTAAAAGTAGTGCCAAACGATCGTGAATTAACAATGCGCGAATTAACCCCAGCAGCCGTAACGGGCACATTAAGTACCCCTGTAGGACGTATTCGCAAACTGAATATGGGACCTGAATTTATTTCTGCCTTTACCGTGGGTGATCAGTTGTTATGGGGTGCTGCAGAGCCACTTCGTCGTATGCTGAAGATCTTAGCTTAAAACACAACGAATACTATAGATATAAAAAACCCGCTAACCTATTGAATTAGCGGGTTTTGTTTGACTCAAGAAAACGTTATTTATTAGATATCGATATTTTCTGCTTTTAGTGCATTCTCTTCGATAAAGGCACGACGAGGTTCAACAGCATCACCCATTAAGGTTGTGAATAACTCATCGGTCGCAATCGCATCTTTCACAGTGACTTGCATCATACGACGTGTATCTGGGTTCATGGTGGTTTCCCATAATTGTTCTGGGTTCATTTCACCAAGACCTTTATAACGCTGTACAGCAAGACCACGACGTGATTCTTTGGTTAACCATTCTAGGGCTTCTTCAAAGCTTGAAATCGCCTGACGACGTTCTCCACGCTCAATATAGGCCCCTTCTTCAATCAGGTTACCAATAATATCGCCCAAATTAGTAATACGTTGATATTCACTACTATGAATAAAATCGTAATCCAATTTATAGTCTGTATCGATACCGTAAGTACGAATGCGTAATACTGGCTCAAATAAACGATTTTCTTCGTTTTGTGTGATGGTATAGCTGTAAGTACTGCTTTGCTCTTCCGCATTATTTAAACGGTTCACCAAGCCACTCATCCACTCTTCCACTTTCGCTTTATCAGAGAGATCATCTTCTGTCAGCGTTGAGTGATAGACCAAGCTATTTAACATACTCAGTGGATAGAGACGCTCCATACGACGAATAATTTTATGCGCAGCATGGTAGTCAACAACCAGTTTTTCTAATTGTGCACCATGCATAGCTGGGGCATGTTCACTGACGTAAAGCGCTGCACCATCAAGCGCAATAGACATCAGATATTCATCCATCGCATCATCATCTTTAATGTATTGCTCTTGTTTCCCTTTTTTCACTTTATAGAGAGGTGGCTGAGCAATAAAGATATGACCGCGTTCGATAATTTCTGGCATTTGGCGATAGAAGAACGTCAGTAATAATGTACGAATGTGAGAACCATCGACGTCCGCATCCGTCATGATAATAATGCTGTGATAACGCAGTTTATCTGGGTTATATTCATCACGGCCAATACCACAACCCAATGCCGTGATAAGCGTTGCCACTTCTTGAGATGCCAGCATCTTATCAAAACGCGCTTTTTCAACGTTTAAGATCTTACCTTTTAACGGTAAAATGGCTTGTGTTTTACGGTTACGCCCTTGTTTTGCCGAGCCACCCGCAGAGTCCCCTTCCACTAAGTAAAGTTCAGAAAAAGCAGGATCACGTTCAGAACAGTCCGCCAATTTACCCGGTAAACCGCCTAAATCGAGTGCGCCTTTACGACGCGTCATCTCACGTGCTTTACGCGCAGCTTCACGGGCACGAGCGGCATCAATAATTTTACCAACAACAATTTTTGCGTCAGTCGGATTTTCTAATAGATATTCCACCAGCTTCTCATTCATCAGCGTTTCTACCGCTGTTTTAACTTCAGAAGAAACCAGTTTATCTTTCGTTTGTGATGAGAATTTCGGATCAGGTACTTTAACAGAAATAACCGCAATCAGGCCTTCACGAGCATCATCACCCGTTGCACTGATTTTCGATTTCTTATTAAAGCCTTCTTTATCCATATAGTTGTTTAGCGTACGGGTCATTGCGGTACGGAAACCAACTAAGTGAGTACCACCATCACGTTGTGGAATATTATTGGTAAAGCAATAAACGTTTTCTTGGAAACCATCATTCCACAGCATCGCCACTTCAACACCAATGCCATCTTTCTCTGTAGAAAAATAGAATACATTTTGGTGAATAGGGGTTTTATTACGGCTTAAGTATTCAACGAATGCTTTGATACCACCTTCATAGTGGAAATGATCTTCGCGGTTATCACGTTTATCAATTAAACGAATAGAGACTCCTGAGTTTAAGAAGGAGAGCTCACGCAGACGTTTCGCTAAAATATCATATTGGAATTCAGTCTCACCTTTAAAGGTATCAAGACTTGGCCAGAAACGAACAAAGGTTCCTGACTTATCTGTTTCACCAATCACTTTTAAGCGATCGTCAGGTACACCTGAACGGTAAATTTGTTGATGAATTTTACCATCACGATGGATAGTCAGTTCAAGTTTTTCAGACAACGCATTAACAACGGAAACCCCTACACCATGCAGCCCACCAGAGACTTTATAGGAGTTATCATCGAATTTACCACCCGCATGCAGAACCGTCATAATCACTTCTGCTGCAGAAACGCCCTCTTCTTCATGAATACCCGTTGGAATACCACGGCCATCATCGCGAACAGAGACTGAGTTATCTGAATGGATAGTGACAATAATCTCATCACAGTAACCCGCGAGGGCTTCGTCGATAGCGTTGTCGACCACCTCGAAGACCATGTGATGCAGACCGGTTCCATCATCTGTATCCCCGATATACATCCCCGGGCGCTTACGCACCGCATCCAGCCCTTTTAATACTTTGATACTTGAGGAGTCATATGTATTCGACATCAACGTTTCTCGCTTTATTCCTATGGTTTAACCTCTATTTTGCCATGTTCTACGCTAAATAGCCTGCTATTTACATCTAGCATATCTTTAACTTGCCCAGAAGTGATTGCACTGACAAACACCTGAGCTTGCGTAGACTTTAAACGCTCGGCTAACAACTGGCGCCGATTTGCGTCTAATTCAGAAGCAAAATCATCGAGCAGATACAGGCATCTTTGCCCATTCTTACGAGTGAAATATTCACCTTGTGCCAGCCTTAATGCACACATTAACAACTTAAGCTGACCCCGTGACAACATATCTTCTACCGGAGTGCCGTTAGCACGAATACGTAAATCCGCTTTATGAGCACCTAACGAGGTATATGATAACACTTTGTCACGTTCAAATTGACGTTCTAGCAACTGTGCATAATCGGTTTCTTTATCCCATCCTCGTTGAAAACTGACTTTCAAGGTAAATTCAGGGAGAAATAATTGGCACGTTTCTTCAATATCTTTGGCGATATCTTCTGTATATTCAGCTCGCCATTGGCTTATCTGTTCTGTCAGTAAGATAAGCTCTTTATCCCAAGGTAAGAGTTGTCGATAAGACGACGCTTGCCTAAGTGCTGCATTACGCTGTTTTAAAACGCGTTTCAAATCTGACCATGCAGCAAAAAATCGAGGCTCATTATGAAAACAACCCCAATCGATAAAAGCACGACGATATTTAGGCCCACCATTAAGTAATGTGAACCCCTCAGGGGTGATTAATTGCATCGGTAATAACTTCGCTAACTCTGCAATTTTATGCCCATCGCTACCATCAATACGTACCGTACTGTTACCCTCGCGATCTTTACTTAAACCAATCGAGTAACCGCGACTTTCTTCATCAAGGCCACTTAAACGCCCATGTAAAATAAACGCATTTTCATCATGCTGGATCACTCGATTCGCTTGGGCACTACGAAATGCCCGTCCATGGCCTAATGTGTAAATCGCTTCAAGTATACTGGTTTTCCCACTCCCGTTTGGTCCTACAAGAAAATTAAAACCATCCGCTAATGGCAAATCAGCCTGTTCAATATTTCTAAAATGGCGGATCAATAAACGGGATAAAATCATATTAATCGTGATTACAAGCGCATCGGCATAACAACATAAGCTGCAGCTGCACTTGCCACATTCTCAACCTGTACACTTGAAACAGCATCAGTCAGTAATAATTTTACCTCTTCACACTTGAGTGTATTTAACACATCAAGAAGGTAGCTCACATTAAAACCGATCTCCATCTCTTCCCCCTGATACTGAACATCGACAATTTCTTCTGCTTCTTCTTGTTCAGGGTTGTTAGCGGTAATTTTTAATTGTCCATTAGTGAGGTTAATACGCACCCCACGGAATTTTTCATTCGATAAAATCGCCGCACGAGAGAACGCTTGTTTGAGGATATCACAACCTGCGATAACTGTTTTAGTCGGATTTTTCGGTAATACGCGGCGATAGTCAGGGAAACGACCATCAACCAGTTTCGAGGTAAAAATAAAGTCGCCTACATGAGCGCGTAAATTATTACTGCCAATTTGTAACTGTAATAAACTCTCACCACTGCCATCAAGTAAACGCATCAGTTCAATAACACCTTTACGTGGCACAATAACAGAATGTCCGGGTAAAGATTGTCCAATATCCATGGCACAGACCGCTAAACGGTGACCATCAGTAGCAACCGTGCGCAATTCCGTGTTTTCCGTTTCAAATAACATACCGTTGAGGTAGTAACGCACATCTTGATGCGCCATTGAAAACTGTGTGGATTCAATCAAACGTTTTAGAGTGGCTTGTGGCAAAGTAAATTCAACCTCACTTTGCCAATCGTCTAAATTCGGGAAATCAGACGCAGGGAGTGTCGATAAAGAAAAACGACTTCTTCCTGAACGAACGAGTAAGCGATCACCGTCTAATTCTACGCTGATTTCTGCTCCCTCAGGTAATCCGCGCCAAATATCAAAAAACTTACGCGCAGGAACAGTCGTTGCACCGATTTCATGAGATTGGCTAAGACTCACTCTTGCCATCATCTCCATCTCAAGGTCTGTACCTGTTAGCGATAAGGTATTCTCCGTCACCTTAAGCAACAGGTTGCCTAAAATAGGTAAAGTTGGGCGACCGCCTAAAGGGCCGCTGACTTGTTGCAGCGGCTTTAGCAGCTGTTCTCGTTCAATGATAAATTTCATAGCGCTAGGATGATAATGTTCTGATTAAGTTAGAAAAATCTTCTTTGATATCGTGACTTTCTTCACGCAGTTGCTCTATTTTTCGGCAAGCATGCAGTACCGTAGTATGGTCACGACCACCAAAGGCATCCCCGATTTCAGGCAAGCTGTGGTTTGTTAATTCCTTTGCCAGCGCCATTGCCATTTGCCTCGGACGGGCAACCGATCGGGATCGTCGCTTCGACAACAAATCCGCTACCTTAATTTTATAATATTCTGCTACAGTTTTCTGAATATTATCGATAGTAACGAGTTTCTCTTGTAATGCGAGTAAATCACGTAATGCTTCACGCACAAAGTCGATGGTAATGGCTCGACCGGTAAAATTTGCGTTAGCTATTACTCGGTTTAATGCACCTTCTAGTTCACGGACGTTAGAGCGGAGTCGTTTGGCAATAAAAAACGCCACTTCATCAGGTAACTGGATTTGATTTTCGTCCGCTTTTTTCATCAAAATCGCCACACGCGTTTCTAATTCTGGTGGTTCAATGGCTACGGTCAATCCCCAACCAAAGCGCGATTTTAATCGATCCTCTACCCCGTTAATCTCTTTAGGATAACGGTCTGAGGTTAAAATAATTTGCTGATTTCCCTCTAACAAAGCGTTAAAGGTATGAAAAAACTCTTCTTGTGAACGCTCTTTATTGGCAAAAAATTGAATATCATCAATTAATAGCGCATCTACAGAGCGATAGTAGCGTTTAAAATCTTCAATAGCATTATTTTGTAACGCCTTTACCATATCTTGCACGAAACGTTCCGAATGCATATAAACAACTTTAGCATTGGCTTTACGTTCCATAATACTGTTGCCCACTGCATGCAATAGATGCGTTTTACCCAGACCCGTTCCCCCATATAAAAACAGTGGGTTATAAGCTCCTCCAGGATTATCAGCAACTTGTCTTGCGGCAGCTCTAGCAAGTTGGTTCGATTTACCTTCAACGAAATTATCAAATTTATGTTTAGGATTAACATTAGAACGATAATTAAGTTCAGGTAACTGGGATTGCGGTTGATTATCCCAGCTAGGACGCACAGGCTGGCTGTTAGTCGGTGTGGAATTAACCGCGGGATGTGTCACGGTTTTGGGAACACTCTCGGTGGTACGTGCTGATACAGGTTTATTCCCCACTTCAAAACGCAACGAAGGGACATCAGAACCACAAAAGTCGACTAATAACGCATTAATATTGTTAATGTACTTTTCTCTTACCCAATCTAACACAAAACGATTAGGTGCATACAGTGCCAGCGTGTTATCGCTTAGTTCTGCCTGCAAGGGACGTATCCACATACTAAATTCAGTGGCAGGTAACTCATCCTGCAATCGGGCAAGACAATGCTGCCAAAGCGAAAGTGACACGGCGGACTCCCCTCAAAAACAAGACTAAAAAATAAACAGGAAAAATGTGATTAAACACTTAGGTACACAACACCGTTCCTCTTCAATTCTTAATAAGGAACAACTTTGATGACCACGATTTTTACATCGTGCTTCACGATCGCAGACTGGTTGTTCTGATCGTGACGGGGGATCATATCGCAAAATGAAACGAAGATCCTCTTTCTTTTACACAGTTTTTATGGTTTTTATCCACAGGCTTACCTATTTGTGATAATTCTCCGAAATAAATAGGTAAGGGAGTTCTAGTGTACTTGAGTCACCCTATAAATAGCAATTGGGGATAACTTTCTGTAGGTAAATTTCTGCTCTTCTTATAAAGGATGATCAATTATCTGCATGATGATCCACCAAAGATCCTTGCGCTTTCACCCTGAGTCCGTATAATCTTGCACCCTGCGTGCTTGTACCAACAATTCGCCCTTTATCTTCCCTTTTTAGGGTGTCGATAAGAGCGAGCGTTGCGCATAAGTAAGGATTGATAATCGGGTTTGCTAAAAAAGACGACAAAAATCGGTACTTAAAACGTCATCTTCATTGACGCATTTGAGTGATTTTATTACAATCCCGCATCTTTCCATCATTGATGCTGCGATTGAAGTACTGGTTTGTTTATTTATTGCACTCCTGTCTGTCAACGCATTTGCTGAATCAGTAATAATATAAAGTAGGTAGAAATCGCTATGAAACGCACTTTTCAACCGTCTGTACTGAAGCGCAACCGTAACCACGGCTTCCGCGCTCGTATGGCCACTAAAAATGGTCGTCAGGTTCTGGCTCGCCGTCGTGCGAAAGGCCGCGCTCGTCTGACCGTTTCTTCGAAATAATAAAAGCTAACCATTCCGTGGTTAAGCTCGCTTTTCCAAGGGAGTTACGTTTGTTAACTCCCAAGCATTTCAATTTTGTTTTCCAGCAGCCACAGCGTGCGAGTTCACCAGAAGTTACAATTTTGGGTCGCCAGAATGAGCTGGGGCATCCCCGCATCGGTCTAACTATCGCAAAGAAAAACGTTAAACGTGCTCATGAGCGTAATCGGATTAAACGATTAGCCCGTGAATACTTTCGTTTACATCAGCATCAATTACCTGCTATGGATTTTGTGGTATTAGTAAGGAAGGGGGTAGCTGAACTTGATAACCACCAATTGACGGAAGTGTTGGGTAAATTATGGCGTCGTCATTGTCGCTTGGCTCAAAAATCCTGATCTTGCTGATTAGGGGCTATCAACTGGGGATTAGTCCTCTGTTGGGGCCTCGTTGTCGTTTCAATCCTACGTGCTCTCATTATGGTATTGAGGCATTGCGCAGGTTTGGAATGATAAAAGGTAGTTGGTTAACAGTGAAACGCATATTAAAATGCCACCCTTTACACGAAGGTGGTGATGATCCTGTCCCACCTAGAAAAAACGACGATAACAGAGAAAATTAACGATGGATTCGCAACGCAATCTTCTATTCATCGCTTTACTGTTCGTTTCTTTCCTGATCTGGCAGCAGTGGGAGGGTGATAAAGTATCACAAAACACCACCACTACTACTCAGGTCTCGCAACAAGCGGACATGCCAAGCAGTGATAGTCTTGCTGTGACTGGTAACAGCAATGAGCAGGCAAAATTGATTACCGTAAAAACTGACGTACTTGATCTTCGTATCAATACTCAGGGCGGTACTATCGATGAGGCTGATTTGTTAGCCTATCCCGCCGAGCTTAATTCAAAAACCCCTTTCCGTTTACTGGAAACTACACCTCAATTCCTGTATCAGGCTCAAAGTGGCTTAATTGGCCCTGATGGTCCAGATCAGAAATCTCGCCCTGTCTACAGTGCCACACAACAAGAATTTATCTTAGGTGAAAACCAAGATGAATTACGTGTACCTATGACTTTTGTGAATGAAGAAGGCGTGAAATTCGTCAAAACCTTTATTCTGAAAAAAGGTCAGTATGACATTGGTATTGAGTACAAAGTTGAGAACCCAACAGATAAAACACTGACAATGAACTTTTATGGTCAGTTAAAACAGTCTGTTAAGTTACCAGAACACCGTGATACTGGAAGTAGCAACTTTGCGCTACATACCTATCGTGGTGCGGCTTATTCATCAGATGAAACCAACTATAAAAAATATAGCTTTGGTGATATCGAAGATAAAAACCTTTCTATCACAACCAACAATGGTTGGATTGCGATGTTACAACAATACTTCGCAACCGCGTGGATCCCAGCTAAAGATAGTCAGAATAACAACTTCTACTCTATCACTTTAGATAATAAATCTATCGCACTGATTGGTTATAAATCAGCACCTATTACTGTTGCACCGAATAGCACACAGGATATCACTTCAACATTATGGGTCGGGCCTGAGATCCAGTCTGAAATGTCTGCAATCGCACCACATTTAGACCTATCTGTTGACTATGGTTGGTTATGGTTTATCTCTCAGCCACTGTTTAAGCTGTTGAAATTCCTGCACAGCTTTATCGGTAACTGGGGTTTCTCCATCATCATGATCACCTTTATCGTTCGTGGTATTATGTATCCACTCACGAAAGCGCAATACACCTCTATGGCGAAAATGCGTTTACTGCAACCAAAACTGGCGGCACTTCGTGAGCGTATTGGTGATGATAAACAACGTATGAGCCAAGAAATGATGGCGTTATACAAACAAGAGAAAGTTAATCCTCTTGGTGGTTGTTTACCGCTGATTATCCAGATGCCAATCTTCCTTGCCTTATACTATATGTTAATGGGCTCGGTTGAATTACGTCATGCACCATTTATATTATGGATCCAAGACTTATCAGCACAAGATCCGTACTATATTCTGCCATTACTAATGGGTGTGACGATGTTCATCATTCAGAAACTGTCACCAACAGCAGTCACTGATCCGATGCAACAAAAAATTATGACCTTTATGCCGGTTGTATTTACTGTATTCTTCCTGTGGTTCCCATCAGGTCTGGTTCTGTACTATATCGTCAGTAACCTAGTAACCATTATCCAGCAGCAGTTAATCTACCGCGGTCTGGAAAAACGTGGGCTACATAGTAGAGACAAAAAATAAGGTCACATCAGGAAAAACCTCTTCTTTGGTTACATTCAAAGAAAAGTGACATAAAATAGTGAAGGCGGTCTAATAGGCCGCCTTCTGTTTTTTTATTTTTATACGATTAATGATTATTCTGATTAAGCGAGTTCACCATGCATAGCACTGATACTATCGTCGCTCAGGCCACACCTCCTGGAAGAGGCGGTGTTGGTATCCTACGCGTTTCTGGCCCTAAAGCGGCTGTTGTGGCACAAACTATTTTAGGCAAAGTACCTAAGCCACGTTATGCCGACTATCTTCCTTTTCGTAATGAAGATAACTCAGTGCTTGATCAGGGTATCGCCCTTTTCTTCCCTAATCCTAACTCTTTTACGGGTGAAGATGTTTTAGAACTACAAGGCCATGGTGGCCCAATTATTCTCGACTTACTCTTAAAGCGTATTCTACAAATTCCCGGTATACGTATTGCTAAGCCCGGTGAGTTCTCAGAGCGAGCCTTCTTAAACGATAAACTCGATTTAGCGCAAGCTGAAGCAATTGCCGATTTAATTGATGCCAGTTCAGAGCAAGCGGCACGCTCTGCGATTAACTCTTTACAAGGTGCTTTCTCCTCTCATATTAATGAGATGGTCGAGTCCTTAACCAATTTGCGTATCTATGTTGAAGCGGCTATTGATTTCCCTGATGAAGAGATAGACTTTCTTTCTGACGGGGTGATCGAGGGCAAACTCAATACGGTTATCAGTCAATTAGACGATGTTCGTGCGCAAGCGCGCCAAGGCAGCCTATTGCGTGAAGGGATGAAAGTCGTCATTGCCGGGCGCCCTAATGCCGGTAAATCAAGCTTATTAAATGCATTAGCGGGAAGAGAAGCGGCCATTGTCACCGATATAGCGGGTACAACACGAGATGTATTACGCGAGCATATTCATATTGATGGTATGCCATTACATATTATCGATACAGCAGGTTTACGTGAAGCCAGTGACGAAGTAGAACGTATTGGTATCGAGCGTGCATGGCAAGAGATTGAGCAAGCAGATAGAGTCCTCTTTATGGTTGATAGTACCACCACCGAGGCGACGACACCGGAAGAGATCTGGCCTGAGTTTATGGCTCGTTTACCTAGCACACTGCCGGTCACCGTTATTCGCAATAAATCAGATTTAACGGGTGAACCTGCCGAGATCACCTCGCAAGGTGACTATCCGATGATCCGTTTATCTGCCCGTGATGGAATGGGCATTGAATTACTACGCTCACACCTTAAAGAAGCCATGGGCTTTAACAGCAATACTGAAGGGGGCTTCTTAGCGCGCCGTCGTCATTTACAAGCATTAAACACAGCCGCTGAACACCTACAACAAGGCTATCAGCAATTGGTTTATGCCAAGTCAGGTGAGCTATTAGCAGAAGAGTTAAGACTTGCTCAACAAGCATTAAGCGAAATTACTGGTGAATTTACATCGGATGATTTATTAGGGCGAATTTTCTCTAGTTTCTGTATTGGGAAGTAACGACCAAACTTTACCTGCTATAGCGTGTAAATATTACTTTACCGGTTATAGCAGGTAAAAATTGCATATATACGATATAAAGTTAGTTAATACGTTTTTTCAAAAATAGTGTCATAAATTAATTATTTTTATTTATTATATTATTTAATACTCGATTTTAATTAACCTATTAATAATATATATCAAACAACATACTTGGTTATTTTTTATTTAACTATAAATCTAATAAAGCAATCGTTTACTTTATCTTTTATTTTTCAATAGATAAATAGATTTCAGATAGCAAAAAATTTGTTATTTAAATGATGATGTTTAATGATCTAAATATAGTAAATCAACTAATGACAATGCTAAACTTCACCTTTAGTTAACAGGGTAAATATCCCCACTACTTTTAAGAGTCTATCGTGAGAACGCTTTATTTTACTGCGCTGACAACAGGCATTCTTTCTGCCATTTGGGCATTTGTTGCTAGCCAATTTGACTTATTAAGTTGGGCTGGTTTTTTAGGTTGCACGGCTTATTTCGCCTACCCTAAAGAAGGTTTTAAAGGCTTAGTCGTGACGATTGCGACTATTATGAGTGGTGTTATTTGGGCATTAGCGATTATTTATGGTAGCCAACTGTTTAATGATAGTGCGATTTTTGGCTACGCCGTCACCGGTGTAATTGCCTTTGTAATGTGTGTGCAAGCTAAAAGCACATTACTGGCTTATATTCCGGGTACTTTTATTGGCGCATGTACTATTTTTGCCGCACAAGGTCATTTAACACAAGCTATCCCTTCACTCATTCTCGGTATTTTATTTGGTTACTCGATGAAAATGAGCGGACTGTGGATCGCGAATAAATCACAGAAGAAAGCCATTTAATCAATTTACCTCACCATAAAAAAGCGGTAACTCTATAGGTTTTATTTCTAGAGCGCCGCTTTCTCTTTTTCACCACTTTCTCCAATGTTTCTCACAGTCCACTAATAAACTTTGCAATTGTAGTTTATGGCTATTTAGGTCAAAAAGGAGGCTAACCCATAAAAATGTAACGAGGAGTATCGCGATGACAACAACACAATCTACTGATTACAATATTATTGTCATGTCAGATCCACAACCTTGGCGTCTAGATCTGGATAATAATGACCCCAATAATGATCAATCCCGTTGGGAAACCACCGTAAAAAGCGTTAGAGACAGTATTCAAGCATTACACCGTGAAAAATCTTTTGCTTTTGGCATTATAAATGGTGACTTAACAGAATTTGGCCGTCGCTCCCAACGTGAGAGTTTTCGTGCACTGTTTGCCCCTTCACCTTTAGGATTTAATACCTATGTTGGACTTGGTAATCACGATTATCAAAACAATGTGGGTGACTGTGCAGAGCCGAGTAATGCCGATTACAGTATGAATGCCTGTGCAAGAGGCATGGTTTTTGATATGCACTACCGTATTGAAGAGTATCGTAATTATGCGACTTCAGGTAATTTTAGATACGATAGTAGCGAATATTCAGGTAGTAAGGCTTACTCTTGGGAATATGGTGATATCCATTTTGTACAATTACAAAACTATCCCACTTATCATGTGGTGCTCGATCACTGGTCAGCTTCAACCATTAATGTCACAGATTCTATTGATTGGTTAGAAAAAGATTTAATTCAGGCCCGAAATAGCAATAAAACCATCATATTAAACTTCCATGATGGAAACCAACACTTCCCAGAAAAATCCTCTCAAGAAGAGCTGACCTTCTTTAAATATATGCTAGAACATTACGGGGTAAAAGCGGTATTTGTTGGGCATACCCATTATGTTGGTCAAGATAACCGTTATGGTGGCAGTGAGATCTTCGGCGATGTCCCAGTTTATAATAGTGGTGCGCTATTTAAAGGAGATTATTTAGCCGTAGAAATCCGTGGTACAGAATTATCTATCACTGTTTATAACGGCTTATCAGGTACACCTCAATTAATAGAAAAATGGAATTAAATAATACTACGTCAGAGAAGGAGTCTCTTTTATGCATTTAAATCCGTTAAAAATATCAATAAGCCCTTCGTCACTCCCCTGCACTCAACCTTTAACCTGCATTGAATATGAGGACTTAAAGGATGGGATGTTAGATATGATTAATCGCAACAGTAATATATTACCCACTGTTGTGGATGAATTTAATCAACAAGATCCGCTTAATGCGCCTATTATGGTGGGTGAAGTGGTCGTGGGTCATATCATTGGTCTAATACCCGTTGTTGGGGGGGTACTTTCAAAAATTACTTCCGCGCTTTTTGGCCTCATGAATAAAAATATGAAAGATAGCTCTTTAGCTGAGCAAATTATTGCCCATGTCTCTCGTATTATTGATGCTAAAATCACTGATAACAATATAAAAATCATTAAACTCACAACAGAAGGAATTAGTGACGTTTATCAATTATTTTCAGATTCTCTCGCTCGTTACCTTGACCCAAAGGTGCATTATTCAGAAACACAATTACGAGATTTACGGGAACAAGTTCTTAACCGTTTTGATGATGTGATTTCGACAATTATTGCTCAACAACCATTAGTATTAAATTTAGCACAATCAGCAGGATTGCCCTTTTATTGCCACTGTTGCGCACTTTTTGTCGCCGCCCATTGCGATATATTAACCAATAAAGAAAAACTTGCTCTGGAAGAGGATTATTTCAAAAATAATCTAAAAACATTAAGAAACAGCATTGATAAATTTAACGCCAATATTCATAAAGCCATTTATCAGCAGACCTCCCAAGTTCTTAAAGATGATTATAATAAATGTAATACTTTTTTAGTGGGTATCTATACTTCTGGTTTATCTTTCTATCAAACTTGGGTTAAACGTAGTTTTGAAATTGAATTTACAACCCCCTTTGCTCGTTGGAATAGCTTAGAGCTTTATGGAAATGACTATAGCCATGATCCAAAAATCAGTTATTACAAGACTTACGTTGAGATGGGAAAAGATATATTACATAGAACATCCATGCTACAAAGTATTGAATCCTACTCTCATATTGATGCAGTGATCCGTTTAAAACAGAACTACTTAACACCTGAAAAAGAGGTAGATAGTTTTCAATATGAAGGCTGTAATGGCGTGGCAGGAGATAGCCATGATGTTATAAAAAATGACACATTTTTTACCCCAGACAGTCAGAAAGCCTATCTGTCACCAACGCAAATTTTACCCTCCGTTCGCTATATTTCTGACACACCTTGGGGAGGGTTAAAATATATGGTACTTGATGATGTTAACAATAATAGTTTTACTATCGGTCAAGGTAATCGAGATAATAAATCGTATCTTAATATTCCTGGCTACTGCTTTAATGGCGTAAATCTTTATTTAAGTCGTCACAATGGAAAAAGCTGTCAAGCTGACTCAGGAGCTTGGTTAACCGAATCTGCACCTATATTTCGTTTTTATGATGGTTATGCATCCTTACCCCTTGACACTAAAAATCATTTACCCACAGCAAAAAAGAGCTATGAACTCGATTTAAATCATGGATTTATGACTCAATTAAGCAAAGCTCAATATGGCTATAGTGATATGTTAGTGGGGAAAAATTGTATTTTATTAAATCACGATGCCTATTTTTGCTTACCATCCGAAGAGCCGATTGGCAAAGTGGGTTTATCACAAAAAATCACCTTGTTATTACAGTGTGCAATTACGCAGGAACAATCGTTAGCTGTAGTGGCAAGAACGGGCGATGCGACCCAAGGCACTATTATTGGTTCTGCTGAATTTAAGCTCGCCACAGAACAAGATAATATTATTTATAAAATAACCCCATTACTTAATCATCCTATTTCCGATAATAAAAGTTATTTTTATACTTATCAAATTGATTTATCTTGTATTTTTAGTCAAGAAGATCAAAAAAATCTCTATTTTCATCTCTATTTCTTTGAGCCTAATACCTTGTTGGCTGATATGACTGTTTTATTCTAATGTTTTATTTCGATAAAATACCTAAGTGTAATATTGACTTAGGTATTTTTTATTCAATTTAATTGAAATTTTAACGAGATAGTTAAAGGATCAGATAAGTTATTAGGTTTCGGGCCAATTGGTTTTACCCGTTTTACCGCAGCAAGTGCAGCATTATCAAGAGATGCCACCCCTGAGGTCTGCTCAAGTACAACGGATGAAATATAGCCTTCATCGGTTAATGAAAAACGCACAACAACCAGCCCTTCATCTTGCATACGACGAGCTTGCGCAGGATAACGCTTATGACGCTCAATTTCTCGGCGCAATAAACTGATATAGTGATTTTCAGACTCTCCCTGTCCAATACCATGTTCACTTAATGCACGACTGCTCCCAGCCAATGAACTCGCGGTATGCTGTGTTAAGTTTTCTGCTGATGGTTGTGATGTACTTTGAACTATGTTGTGATTTGTTAAATCACGTGGTTTTATAGGTACTGTTTTGTCTACTACTGGCTGTTTTTTTACCTGTTTTATCGCTTTAGGTGTTATTGGGGTCGGTTGTTGTTGACGCTTTTTTGCGGGTTGTTTGGGCGCTTCAATAAATTCACCGTTCTCACTTCTTGGTAGTGCAATAGGTGGTTGTTGTGACTCGATCTTTATTCTCGGTTCAATCATGGTAGTAGATTGTTTAGGTGGCGAAAACATCACCTGATAGACCGATAATGTATTTTGCTGTTGCTGATCAATATGGTGCGCACTTTCTGTCATAGACCATGAATTAAGTACCCAACTCAATAAACTGATATAAACTAATGATATCGCAATGAGCCAATAATAAATATTAAGTGGCTGTCTGACAGAAAGTGCCAACATAAATAAAACTCCTATTTTATCCTTGTATTAAAATTGGGCTGTTACACCTAATCGCAAACTTCTTCCTGGTGCCGGCATACCAGAACGGGTCAGCGGATCAATGTAATATTCATTTAATAAATTACTTCCTGTTATTTCAAAAGATAAATTGGGGCTATATTGATAGGTTGCATAAGCATCAATAGTAAATACTTTTGCCCAACGCATCGGATTATTATTTATGCCAAAATAGCTATTAGGTAAATTTTCTTTAAGCCATTTTTCATCTTTATTTTCAACTTCTGATGAATAGAGCCAGCGACTACCTAATTCTAATTTATCATTTAGCCAGCGCGTGCCTAAATGTAGGTTAACTGAGTATTTAGGCTGCATTGAGGTGCGCAAAAATCCGCCAGGGTATCCCCCTGTCATACAGTTTTTAATACCCGATAATCCTGATGCATCAAGCTCATAAAAAGCATTTTCATCACAGACTTTATTTTTATGGCTATACACTAATGCGGTATCAAAGAAAATAAATCCATTATCAAACCGGGCTTGTAACTCTACACCTTCTAATATTTGTTTTTCTAACTGTCTAATTTGCCAATTAGCATCTCTATCAAATACATTTTCAATGTTCGTTTTAAAGTAATTAATTTTAATATCAGCGTGGCGCTCTATATTCAACCAATGCGTAAAATCAACAACCACACCAAACTCACTGCTTTTGGCACGCTCTGGCTTTAACTTAAAACCATAATAGCGAGCTTTAGAGCCTGAAAAACCACTGGTATCTTCAAATAAGTTAGGTAAACGCAATTGCTCAGTATAACGGCCATAAAAACGCACCATATCGTTGGCATAAAGGGTGGCAGAGATTAAAGGGGAAAATGCGCCATGCTGATAGCTAGGCTCCAGTGCGTAGGGATCTTGAATATCTTCTGATAGAGAAAATGCCTGAGGATTAATAACATCTTTTTCAAAGCGATAGACTAACTCCCCCGTCACTGGATGAGGGACTTTTTCCTCCATATCAAGAAAACCATTAAGTAAAATATTCTTACTCTTAGATAGCACGCCATTTTCATCAAATAACCAAAGGCTAAACTCTCTTTTCATCGGGATGGCTTTAGCGTTTTTTATTTGCATCTTTCCATGGTTATTACGAATAAAATCTTCATGCTCCATATCATGCTGTATTCTCTGAAGATATGGCCTAACTATCTGCTCCTTGATTTCCTCTAGCAAAGCGCCACCTTCAGGGTAAACTAAATCCGCTTGTTGAAAGTCTCTAATTTTTTTACTCAGCTCAGCAGAATTTCGGTAATTTTTTAACTCGTCAGGTAAAGTATCGACATCAATTTTGTTAACCGCACGATAGAGTAAATACTCTTCTGGGGTTAATACTCGTCGATAAGAGATCAGATAACCGCGGATAGGGGCTGTTTTCTCGTAATTTTTAACCCTATTCTTCCGTTTATTATTTAAAAAGGTATCCGTCAGATGATAGTAATGATATTTACCGCCAATATTCATCGCAAACCAGGGTAATGGTTTCCAATCTGTGGCTAACGCTAAATTGACTTCATGACGTTGCCCTGCTCGCCCCTCGGTCACGAAATCAAAACCCATGGGAAGTTCAAGCTCATGACTATCTAATTTTTCCAATTGATATTGACCGGAAAAAGAAATAGAAAACTGAGGTGATAATTTAAATAACGATGAAAAATCAACACCATAACGATTATTATCTTGATATAGAGAAGCTGTATCTAAAAAACGAGTATCAGTGTCATAACTCATACCACTTTCAGATTTTGATTTCATAAATAAATATCGATCAAAATCATTAGTTATATCTCTATTCTTAGGTTGTCGAGGTGCTCCTCCTCGAGTATTAGTATTTCCTGTCGTTAAATTGCCCCATAAACGCAGTAATAAATCTGTTTTTTTATCTTCTGGTTTATATTGATAAGTTAATATGCCTGCTTGTTGTGTAATATTTGCCAAAGGCCATTGATTAACTAAATTTTCTTCATAACGAGCCCAACTTAAACGTAATGGCATAATGTCGCCAAATAATAAATCGGTGTATCGATAATTAATGGAGAAACGATGCGCTTGTTGTGGAAATAGAGTTCCTTTTACTAAAAAAGAGCGGTTACGATTAGATGTATTTGGCACTTCATTACCAGGTCGATAAATATGAGCAATAAAAGGCACATAAGGTGTTAACCTGAATTTATGATCTGTAGCATGTATCTCATGCATGTAATCTGTTTTAAGATAATCGTCTTTATTTCTTTTACCTGCTAAATAATTTCCCTTTTCACGTAATGCATATGCAAAGAGTAAATTAAATTTTTCATTCTCAAATCCTATTCCAATACGAAACGCATAGTCATTAAACTTTAAATCTTTATTTTTTTCAGGTGTTATTTCTAATGCGGGATCAGTTAAAAAAGAATATTTATGATAGAATTTTGGATAATTACGATAATCTTCAATCATATTGATATAAATATCTTTATAACCTGTGGCATTATTACTAATATCCCCTTTAAAATTAATACCAAAAGACTCACCAATGGGCACAATATCACGTATATCTAATGTTTTAATGGCAACCCCTCCGCCAATCCCTGTTTTTATATTAGGATTAAGTGAAGGGCCTTTTTCTATATAGATACTGCTTATCAAATTTGAATCAATATAGTTACGATTAGATGCACCGCTATAACCACGATAAACCGTAATCGCCTGCTCAGTACCATCCACAGTAACGGGGATACGTCCTTGGCCTTGAATACCACGAATATTCGGATCCAATGCTCCTCCATTACGGGCTTCACCACTATAAACACCTATCGCGCTTTTAAATAAATCTGCAGGTGATACCCCTTGATAACGTTCAATAAGGGCTTTGCCTAAATAAATATTAGCCACATCCTTTTCATAGACTTGAGCATAACCTTGTTGATCTTTTTCTAAATTATCTGCAACCTGAATTTGTCCAAGATCGGTTGTATTATCCTTAGTCTTGGAATAACTATTGAGAGAAAATAAGGAGAGTGAAACTATCATGGAGACTAACGTACGTTTGTGAAAAAGCACTACATGCATTGTGTTACCTACTTAATTAATAAAGAAGTCATGCATTAAATTAATTAAAATTGTTTTTCTAATTTAAATAAGACTTCATGCTGCTGATATTGATATAACCAATCCACATTGCTTAATCTACGGGTATAACTTAATTCTATTGCTGGATAAAACCCCCAGATAATAGGTGCTTTATTTTTAATAGTTGTTGTAAAAACAAAGCCATTATCTTCTCTTTTCTTATTTAATAATGGATTATAATTATTAAAACTTTTAAATTGATATTGTAAAGAAAGAGAAACTTGCCAATTTTTTGGTAATAAGTAATAAACACCCGTTTTTATATCATATTGCTGATAATTTAATAAAGTATTTTTTTTACGACTACTATAATAGTTTAATTGATTAACTAATTGAACATTCTCTGCTAATGTATAGTAATAGCTAATAGCATATAGCTGCTTATGATTATTTAAGTTTATTAATTCTTTATTATATTTCTTTATATAATAATTTATAGATAAATTAATAGAATGATATTTATTAATAGAGAAAAATAGCCCGGTATATACCCCAATAGATTGATACTCAAACGCCTTTTTAGGTGATTTTATTTCATAATAAGGAGATAAGGTCCACCGATAATCCTTTTTTTGGTACTGATAACTTAATTGAGTATATAAATGTGTAAAATTAGCTTGTTTATATGCAAAATAATCACGGTAGCGTGCTGAAAAATAGCCTGATAGGGTATTATTAGCGTAAATAAAAGTGGGCTGATAGAAAGAAAAAAGATGACTAACCCCCATCGATGCTATAGGTTGAGCGCCTTTTCTGGTCATGATGACTTGCGTTGATTGCGAAACAATTTGCTCATCAAGATAAGGTGCATGATTAATATTATCATCATAAAAAAAACTGATTTGATAAAAACGCCTAGCTTTAAAATAATCGTTAAGCTGTTTCTGATAATAGATAATTGCTTGATTAATGGCAGGTGATAATCCCGATAAACGACTTAATTGATTTAGCTGGTATTGTGCTTTTTTATATTCTCCTTGAGAAAAGTAGAGCTGAATTAGACCTGTTTGTGCCGGAATAAAATCTGCTTGCTGCTTAAGTTGCTGCTGATAATAAAATTCAGCTTGTAAGAAATTACCATTCTTCTGTGCTAATAGTGCTTGAGCATAATAGACTAATAAAGTTTCGTGTAATGGTAATTGCTGATAATTAACTAATAGTTTTTCCGCTTGATACCACTGCTGTTGCTGTAAATGGTGATACAGTTGTTGACCTAATTGAGCGACCTTCTCTTTATTAAGCTGCTCTTGATTAGGTTGTGTTGCCGCCCCCTGTGACGAATGAAATAAGATATTAATAATAAATAATGACTTTATTAGCCTTTGATAATAACGCATGGTTTATCCTTATAATAACAATAGATCTATTCCTTACAATCCGTTTTTTAAGGCAAAAAAAAACAGATAACCGTATATTTGATTATCTGTTGCTAAAAACTAGCTTAATGACCACTAATACCACGTATGTAAAAGGACTAAATTGTTTTTAAGCTCCGAACTTAAAACCTAACGTTAAGAGGCTTCTGCACTATCTGTTACGCTATCTGTTGCAGTATCTACTTCAGCACTATTTTTGCTTCCTCCAAAACCAATATCTTTAGTATGATCGGTGTGGAAGACGACAATACCAGCCAATGTTTCAGCATTTTCACCAAAGAACGCCCCTTCAACAATACCGGATGTGGTATCTTCTTTTGCATCTGCAGAGAAAGTTACTTGGTTATTTGCGGTATAAATATTGCCACGTTCTAACTCGACAGTACGTAGGCTATTAGCCAGTGAACCACCAATTGTCTTTTGTGAAAAATCAACATCAAAAGTACCAGACAGTAAATTATCACCACTATATTGACTGATACCTGTTACGGTATAAGTTGCACTGTCTGTCGGTAGCGTACTAGTAACCTCTTTACCTACATAATAAGACTGATGAGTGATATCTGTAACAGAGGCTGTTTTTGCCCAAGTACCAAAATAGACATTGGCATCAGTCACCTGTGAAAAATGAAAAACGCCAAGATTATTATGATGATGATTAGATTGGACAGTATAAACACCATGGCTATCCGCCCCACCACTCATATTATTTGGTGTTAATGACGCAAAACCAATTTTTTTACCCCCATATAGATTAGAAATACCAACACCCGGCTCCCCACCTGCTGATTGATGAGGGCCATGAGTCACGGGATCACTCGCCCCCACACTCATGGTGGTTAAAGGGCCACTTTGATTAGAATGGATTTCTGCTTGTGCCATACTCATGCTAGATAAAACAAATAGAGTACCCGTAAAAATGTTTATTTTTTTCATAATAACTTCCTTATTATTTATTACATAAGATCATAATTTATTATCACTAATAAATTATCCATGAGAGAGATATTTTAATTCTCTCTTTCTTACTCAATATTAAAACAAGGCAAGTACCTTTCTTGAGTTGACTGCCCTTTGATATTAAACATTCTTATTTTATTGTAAATAGATCTTTTAAAGCACGCTAATTCCCATTAAATACATTTAACAAAACAAAAATCATTTAACTTAATGTTTTAAATTATTTTTTATCATAAAGCTTAAATAAAACCTTTATAAACTTATGTTTATTTTTTGTGAGAGTGATCTCAGTTGATTATTCCTATTTATTTTAAAACTAATTAATATTTAATAGAGACTAAAAATTGAAATAGAATATTTATATTAAAAGAAATAAAGAAAGCTAATTGTTTATTTAATATCAATTTTTTCAGTAATTATTTTAATAAAAAGATCACGTTCTTTATTTTTAATATTACTATTCCAAATTACACCAATTTTCCATTGTGTGTATAACCCAGATAGAGGTAACAATGTGACTCTTTGTTTATCACAAATTAATTGCGCGCTTTTAGGCACTAATGCTATCCCTAACCCAGCTGCAACTAGCGCTAATTGGGTCTGAATATCTTGAGATTGCTGTAATAAACGCGGAGCTAGTTTATGCTGTTGTAAAAAAGCATGTATCTGCTGATACAGTTTTTTCCCTTTTTCTGGAGCAAGTAGAATAAGCCCTAATGAATCAAAATAATGTAATGGGTTATAATCTGCCTCCAACACCGTAATATGTTGTGTTGCAATAGCTAACATCAGTTGCTCTTGTGTCAACGCTATCCCTTGTAAAGGGGGCATAACGGGTAAACGAGAAAAAGCCACATCAAGTTCACCTATTAATAATTTTTCTTCCATTTTATGAGAAGACATATCATCAATATTGACACTAATATTTGGCTCAATTTGATTAAATCTCGCCAATAGTGAAGTAATAAAACTTAATGATGACAGACCGAATCCCGCATAAAGTGAGACTTTTTGTGGCTCAACTAATTGACGAGCTTGTTTTTCTAAAATATGGGATTCCCGTAATACCACTTGAGCTTGATTGAGTAAATATTGTCCTTCTTGCGTGAGCTTTGCACCATGGCGACCACGCTCAAACAACACGATATCCAGTTGTGATTCCAACGTTTTAATCTGTTTAGTTAATGCGGGCTGGCTAATACAAAGCTGTTTGGAGGCTTCACCAAAGTGCCCTGTATCAGCTAACACCACAAAAGCATTTAATAAACGTGTATCCATTATTTATCATCAAACCTATATTAGTTTCTTTTATTATTCTAACATAAAATAAATTAGTAAAATTAATATTAGGTGTTAATCTTTTGCCTGATAAATAATTATGCTCTTTTTATAATTATCTCTATTAGTCCTTGTTACCAAAACGAACGGAAATCGGATCTTGTTCATTACCTTGTCGAGTGGTGAGGATCTGATATAGCTCTGGTCTTCTGCCCGTTAACCAGCGTCTCCCTGTTGATTCAGGCAAAAGCGTTAAATCAATATCCGTGACGACTATATCGTCTTCTATCGCACAGCTTTCTTTTACAATACGTCCATAAGGATCGATAACCATCGCATTACCCGTTCTCACCTCTTCTTCATCACGCCCAACCCCATTACTGAAGATGATAAACATACCATTATCGTGAGCTCTAGCAGGTAACCAGCGCATTAGCCATCCTTTGCCATGTTCACCTTGAAAAGCAGCTTGTAACGCTTGTGGATCTTGCTGACGATTTTCCCACAACGCCATTGGAATAGGTTTCATGCTGTGTGGACTACGAGAGTGGGTTCCGCCAGTTTGATGAGGAGCCAATAAAATATCTGCCCCTAATAACGCCGTCGCCCGTGCGTTCTCAACTAAATTATTATCCCAGCAAATTAAAATACCCATTTTAATCCCCCATGGGGTATCAAATACGGTGTATTGATCTCCGCTACAAATAACCGGATGTTCAAATGCATGCAATTTACGATGTTTTTGTAATGAACCATCAGGCATACAAACAACCCAAGTATTATACAAATTATTATTGTTATCCCGTTCAATTAATCCAACACCAATAGCCATTGCATACTGTTGTGCTTTTTGTTTAATGGATTTTAATGATGCGCTATCAGCCAGTTTTTCACTTAATGCATAAACCTGTTGCGCCGGTAATTTAGGGACATGCCAGTATCCCGTGATACACATTTCAGGAAATACTAGAAGATTCACTTTTTCACTGGCAGCCATCTCAATAAACTGATGTATTTTGGCTAAATTATAATCTTTATCATTAGCCTTATGTTGTAGTTGTACGCTTGCAACACGTAATGTCGTTAATGGGTTCATAAACTGTTACCTCTACACTGTCTTATTTATCACCTTTTCACCTTTATTATCTAAACGTTTTTTTTGTCCAAAATATAATCAATTATTTTCTGTTTTTAATAACCTTTTGGAATGGAAAGGGATAAGCATCAGAAATGGCACGCTGTTATAGCGTTATTTTACGGAATAACACCCTAGTTTTCTGGCATCATAATAGTAATAAAAAGGAGTATTTATGTTGGCTAGAGCCTTGTTTATCCCTCTTTCATTCCCTTTACTCGCCTTATCTTGCTACTGTTGGGCAGGAAATGGTCTGGTGGATAGAACATGGACAGCTTCAGGAATGGATAGCTATAGTTATCGCCAAGCGCTAAGACAGCCAACGGTTGGCTCACGTTATACTCTTTTTAATATTACACCCGATATGCCAACGCCAGGTGGCACGAGTCCTGTTGGTACTAAAGGAATTCGCTATATTGCGATGAAATATGGCCCTTATGGGCAACCTGAACACTATAAAACCTACCAAGTGATGTTTTCTCACTATTCCACCACCACCACACGTAAAGTTCGTTATTTAGGTGAGTTATATACCGTTGTCGGTGATATTTATTTAATCGATCCTGCTGCTACCACCAATGAATGGCAACGCGGTCGTAGCCAAATAGTTGAAGAGTATTATGAGATTTTAGATACACATGGAAATAGGACAGGCAAAGGATTGCGTTTTAACCGCTGGGATAGACCTATAAATATAACAAATTGGTCTACATATTAATATATATTTAATTTCTCATCTTTTTATTAATTCTCTCTTAATGTCAATATTGCTTTCTCTTCTATAATAGTTTTTTTATTCTATAAAGCTTATCTAGAAAGCCATTGATTCTATATAAAAAAATGATAATACAACAAAGAATATATCTGTATTCTTTTGTATTTTTGTTTTCTATAAATACATAAAAACATTAAGGCTAAATTAATAAAAAATTAATTTCTCCTAAGGCAAAATTATATAAATAAAAATTTATAATTATCTTACTTAAATATTTAAAATAAACAGTTGCATATGAAAATTTTAGAATATTATTTCAAACAATTACGCACGCTCGCACAGCCAGATCGTGTTTATCTAAAAAATAAATTTATTCGTAACTTAGGTTATCAACCTAATTTTCGCCACCCCATGTCATTGAATGAAAAAATCAATGCACGTATGTTATTTGATAGAGATCCTATCTATACACGCTTAGCAGATAAAATCAGTGTCAGGGAGTATGTAAAAGAAAAGATAGGCGAAAAATATCTGGTCAAAATCCTTAATACTTATCGCCATCCAAATGAAATCGAACTTAATACACTACCTAACCGTTTCGTATTAAAATGTAATCATGACAGTGGCAGTACTATTATTTGCCTTGATAAATCTCAATTTGATTTGGAGATGGCAAAAAAGAAACTTAATTTTCATTTAAAGAGAAATCTCTACCACGTTACTCGTGAATGGCATTATAAAAATATTAGTGCGCAAATTATCTGTGAAGAGTATATCGACCTCTTTGATACTCAATGTCCGATGATCCCAACCACATGCCGTATTCACTGTTTTCATGGTCAGCCTCATTATGCGGAAATTGATATTTCGGATACAAAGGGATGCGAGTATATCAATGTTTATGATACACAATGGCAATTACAGCCTTTTACTCTAGAAGATCCCAATACCCCAGAATATATTGAAAAACCGCTACAATTTGACAATATGCTCACATTAGCCAACAAATTAGCTAACGATTTTGCCTATTGTCGGGTCGATTTTTTAATGTCAGAAACCACACTACTGTTTAGTGAAATGACCTTTACCCCCAATGCGGGGCGCATTCCCATTAAACCAAAAGAGTGGGACTATAAATTAGGTGAACTATGGACACCTATTGCTTCTTAACAAAAGGTATATGTATATCATGAATATATTTATCACCGATTTTTACCATCGCAGCGATTTGTTAGATAAAGCAGAAGCCATGATAGCCAACCATTGGCCTGCTTTTATGATGGGAACTTCTGTTGATGATAGCTATTGGGAACGCTTATATGATGTGCCTTTTTCCCATTACCAATTTATGGCGGTATTAAAAACGCAAACAGAAGAAAAGGTTATCGGTGTAATTAACTCCATTGCGTTACCTTGGCAAACCAACTCTCTCAACGATTTACCGGATGAAGGTTGGGATCGTGTTTTTCAGCTAGGCATGGAGGCTGAAGAACAACAATTACCTTGCCATCTTATTTCTGCTTTGTCGGTTACTATCGATCATCATTATCGGGGGAAAGGTATTGCTCAACGCTTAATTAATACCTTAAAGGAGCATGCAAAAAAACAAGGTTACCTCGGTGTTGCTGTACCTGTACGCCCTACATTAAAACATTGTTATCCATTGCACTCTTTTGCTGAATATTGCCAATGGAAAAACGATAATGATGAGCCCTTTGATCCTTGGATACGTACACATTGGCGCTTAGGTGCCACCACGATCAAAATTGCCCCACAGTCTATGAAAATTGAAGCACCGACAGAAAAATGGCAACAATGGACTTCATTACGATTTCCTGTCAGTGGTGACTACACCATTCCTATGGGGCTGGCACCGTTAAATATCGATATTCAACGTCAATATGGTGTCTATCTGGAACCCAACCTTTGGATGTTTCACCGCATACGTTAATCAGTGAGTCGTTGTGGATGAGTAAAAACAGTTGCTCTTCCACGGCGACAAAAACCCACCAGCGTCAAATTATATTGATTCGCCACTTCAACGGCGAGTGAGGTAGCAGCGGAAACCGCAAATAAAATTTCGGCACCACACATTGCTGATTTTTGCACCATTTCATAACTTGCACGACTTGATACTAATATTGCACCCTCTGTCCACTTTTGTTGTGTTTTTAAGCCAATCAACTTATCAAGAGCTACATGGCGCCCGACATCTTCGCAACCGCCTTGTAATTGCCCCTCAGGAGATAGCCAAGCTGCGGCATGAGTACATCCTGTTAGCTCGCCAATTTCCTGTACGGTTTTTAGTTGCTCAAGTGCGTTATCAAGCAAAGAGAGTGAAAATGTTTGTGTAAAAGGTAATGGCGCTATAGGGCGAAAAATTTCTGCTAATTGTTCTGTACCACAAATACCACATCCGGTGCGTCCCGCCATACTACGACGTCGCTCTTTCAATTGCATAAAGCGCCGACTTGATAATTCAATTTGTACTTCTGTGCCACCATGGCAACTTTCAACGATTTCAATACTGCGAATTTCGTTAGAAGATCCTATAATGCCTTCAGATAAGGAAAATCCGACAGCAAATAACTCTAAATTTTTAGGGCTTGCCATCATAACAACGTGAGATATTCCGTTGTACACTAATGCAACTGGAACTTCGAGTGCAATATAATCCTGCTCTGCTTGGTTAAGGGAGCCTTTGTGTTGCACAGTTGTTTGATCTATGCCAACAATTACACGTTTAGTTAACAAGTTTGTCGATTTTGTTTCATCCATAAGATGAATTCCTAATTTTATTAATACATAATAACAATACGGGTAAAACGATTTTACACTACCTATCAGGCAATGAACCTGATCCTATTAAGGATAATAGGAATAAAAAAACAATCAGCTCCTGTTTTCGTGAAGAAAATCAGAGTCAGTAAAAGCAATGTATGATGAGGAGAGACCCCATGCAGGTCAGCAGAAGACAGTTCTTTAAGATCTGTGCTGGCGGTATGGCAGGTACTACAGCGGCTGCCTTAGGTTTTGCACCCGCTGTTGCGTTAGCAGGCTCACGTCAGTATAAATTACTGCGTGCCCGTGAAACTCGCAATACCTGTACGTACTGTTCTGTCGGTTGTGGACTATTAATGTATAGTCTGGGCGATGGCGCGAAAAACGCAAAAGAAACCATATTCCATATTGAAGGTGATCCTGACCACCCAGTAAACCGTGGTGCACTTTGTCCTAAAGGTGCTGGTCTCGTTGATTTTATCCATAGTAAAGGCCGTTTACAATATCCTGAATATCGTGCTCCCGGCTCAGATAAATGGGTAAAACTTTCATGGGAAGAGACCTTTGATCGCATCGCACGCTTAATGAAAAAAGATCGCGATGCCAACTTCGAAAAATTCAATAAAGAAGGTGTTGAAGTAAACCGTTGGTTATCAACGGGGATGCTTTGTGCCTCCGCAGCAAGTAACGAAACAGGCTTTTTGACCCAGAAATTCTCAAGAGCACTTGGGATGCTGGCTGTCGACAACCAAGCGCGTGTCTGACACGGACCAACGGTAGCAAGTCTTGCTCCAACATTTGGTCGCGGTGCGATGACCAACCACTGGGTTGATATGAAAAATGCCAACCTTATCGTCGTTATGGGCGGTAATGCGGCTGAAGCACACCCTGTCGGTTTCCGCTGGGCAATGGAAGCTAAAATCCATAATAAAGCCAAGTTAATTGTGATTGATCCTCGCTTCACACGTACTGCGTCTGTTGCGGATTTCTATACGCCTATTCGTTCAGGTACAGATATCACCTTCTTATCGGGGGTTATCTTATATCTGCTCGAAAATAAAAAATATCAAAAAGAGTACGTTGAGGCTTATACCAATGCCAGCTTGATTGTGCGCGAAGATTACCATTTTGATGATGGTCTCTTTAGTGGTTACGATCCTGAAAAACGTCAATATGATAAAACCACTTGGAATTACGAGATGGATGAAAATGGTTTCGCTAAACGCGACACCACGCTTCAACATCCTCGTTGTGTCTGGAATCTATTAAAAGAACACGTTAGTCGCTACACACCTGATGTGGTCACTCAGATTTGCGGTACACCAAAAGAAGATTTCTTAAAAGTCTGTGAATATATTGCTGAAACAGCAGCGAAAGATAAAACAGCCTCTTTCCTGTATGCATTAGGCTGGACTCAACACACTGTTGGTGCACAAAACATTCGTACTATGGCGATGATCCAATTACTGTTAGGTAATATGGGTATGGCAGGTGGCGGTGTTAATGCTCTACGTGGTCACTCTAATATTCAAGGCTTAACAGATCTTGGTCTGCTATCACAAAGCTTACCGGGTTACCTAACCTTGCCTTCTGAAAAGCAAACATCGTTAGAAACCTATTTAGCAGCTAATACGCCAAAACCGACCGTCCAAGGGCAGGTTAACTACTGGGGTAACTATCCTAAATTCTTCGTCAGTATGATGAAGACATTTTATGGTGATCATGCTCAACGTGATAACGATTGGGGATTCTCACTATTACCTAAATGGGATAAACCATACGACGTTCTGCAATATTTCGAAATGATGGATAAAGGTGAAGTCAATGGCTATATCTGCCAAGGCTTTAACCCTGTAGCTTCATTCCCGAATAAGAACAAAGTGATCCGTTCATTATCAAAACTGAAATTCCTTATCACCATGGATCCGTTAAATACAGAAACATCTTGTTTCTGGCAAAACCACGGTGAAGAGAATGATGTGAAAACAGCAGATATCCAAACTGAAGTTTTCCGTCTACCTACGACCTGTTTTGCTGAAGAGAACGGCTCTATTGTTAACTCAGGACGCTGGTTACAATGGCACTGGAAAGGTGCTGATGCCCCAGGAATTGCACTGCCTGATGGTGAAATTCTCTCAGGTATTTTCCATCGTTTACGCCAACTTTATAAAGAAGAAGGTGGCGCAATGCCTGAGCAGGTGTTGAATATGACTTGGGATTACTTTGATCCTAATAATCCAACATCTGAAGAAGTGGCTCAAGAGAGCAATGGTAAAGCCCTTGTCGACTTAAAAGACGCTGATGGCAATATCATTTTGAAAAAAGGTCAGCAACTAAGCTCATTTGCTCAGTTACGTGATGATGGTACAACGGCAAGTGGCTGTTGGATCTTCGCGGGTAGCTGGACAGAAAAAGGCAACCAAATGGCTAACCGTGATAACTCAGACCCATCAGGTTTGGGTAACACATTAGGTTGGGCGTGGGCATGGCCTTTAAACCGTCGCATTATTTACAACCGTGCATCAGCAGATCCACAAGGTCAACCATGGGATCCAAAACGCAAGTTAATCGAATGGGATGGTAGCAAATGGACAGGTATTGATGTACCTGACTATAGCAATGCCGCACCTGGCTCTGATGTTGGTCCATTTATTATGCAACCTGAAGGTATGGGGCGTTTATTCGCTATCGACAAGATGGCAGAAGGTCCATTCCCTGAACACTATGAGCCAATTGAAACCCCATTAGGTACCAACCCACTGCATCCAAATGTTGTTTCAAATCCAGCAGCACGTGTGTTTAAAGATGACTGGAAAGAGATGGGTAAAGCAGAAGAGTTCCCATATGTAGGTACGACTTACCGTCTGACTGAGCATTTCCACTTCTGGACGAAACATGCGCTGTTAAATGCCATTATTCAGCCTCAACAATTTATCGAAATCGGTGAACGATTAGCGGCAGAAAAAGGTATTTCTCAAGGTGACACCGTTAAAGTCAGTTCCAAACGTGGTTACATTAAAGCAAAAGCTGTAGTGACCAAACGTATTAGAACACTTGATGTTGATGGTCGCAAAGTGGATACCATTGGTATTCCGATCCACTGGGGTTTTGAAGGGGTTGCGGTTAAAGGCTTTATTGCTAATACCCTAACGCCATTCGTCGGTGATGCAAATACACAAACGCCAGAATTTAAAGCGTTCCTTGTTAATGTGGAAAAGGTGTAAGGAGATAAATTATGTCACTGCAATCACAAGACATTATTCGTCGCTCTGCCACCAATTCCCTTACTCCCGCACCACAAGTGCGGGATTACAAGGAAGAAGTGGCAAAACTTATTGACGTTACCACCTGTATTGGTTGTAAAGCCTGTCAGGTTGCTTGTTCTGAATGGAACGATATCCGCGATAAAATTGGTACTAACGTCGGTGTTTATGACAACCCAACGGACTTAACGGCTAAATCATGGACAGTGATGCGTTTCTCTGAAGTTGAAGAGAATGGCAAATTGGAATGGTTGATCCGTAAAGATGGTTGTATGCATTGTGCTGATCCGGGCTGTTTAAAAGCATGTCCTGCGGAAGGCGCTATCATTCAATATGCTAACGGTATTGTGGACTTCCAATCTGAGCACTGTATCGGATGTGGTTACTGTATTGCTGGTTGTCCTTTTAACGTACCGCGTATTAATGAAGAAGATAACCGTGCTTATAAATGCACCTTGTGTGTAGACCGTGTTGAAGTGGGTCAAGAGCCGGCTTGTGTTAAAACCTGTCCGACTGGTGCTATCCATTTTGGCTCAAAAGAGTCGATGATTAATCTTGCCAATGAACGTGTTACAGAGTTACAAACTCGTGGCTATGACAACGCTGGACTATACGATCCACAAGGCGTTGGTGGCACACACGTTATGTACGTGCTTCATCACGCGGATAAACCCAACCTGTACCATGGTTTACCAGAAAACCCAGAAATTAGCTCTACGGTTAAATTCTGGAAAGGTATTTGGAAACCATTAGCGGCGGTTGGTTTTGCTGCTACATTTGCAGGTGCTATCTTCCACTACTTAGGTGTTGGCCCTAACCGCACCACCGAAGAAGATGAAGAAGCGGCACAAAAAGAGATGGAAGCATCTTCTAAAACACAGACCTCTGTGAATAAGGAGGAGCAAAAATGATGAAGAAGAAAGGTGATAAAATTCTTCGCCATACCGCATCAGAGCGAATTAATCACTGGGTTGTTGTGATTGTATTTCTATTCACAGCCATCAGTGGTTTGGGTTTCTTCTTCCCATCTCTGAACTGGTTTATGAACATTTTAGGTACGCCTCAACTGTCACGTTTACTTCACCCATTTGTGGGGAGTGCGATGGCCATTTTGTTTATCTTTATGTTCTTCAGATACCTGAAGTACAACTTTATTGATAAAGATGACTTAGTTTGGGCTAAAAATATTCATAAAGTGCTAAAAAATGAAGAAGCGGGTGATATTGGTCACTATAACTTAGGTCAGAAAGGCATTTACTGGGCATTATCTATCAGTTTGATCCTGCTGACGGTCAGTGGCATCATCATCTGGCGTCCTTATTTTGCTGAATATTTCTCCATCCCGGTGATTCGTATTGCATTGCTGGTGCACTCATTTGCCGCAATCTTACTAATTATTACCGTTATCGTTCACGCTTATGCAGCGTTTTGGGTAAAAGGCTCAATTCGTAGCATGGTTGAAGGTTGGGTGACTCGCGGTTGGGCGAAAAAACACCATCCTCGCTGGTATCGTGAAGTACTGGAAGAAGAGAAAAAAGAAGCCGAAAAGCAGTCACAGAAATAATGCACTAACGCTAATTTGCTGAACAAACGGAGGCTGACTGTTGCCTCCGTTTTTATTTTATTTACCCGATCATCTTCAAGCGTAAATAAACAAGAAATTGACTATATCCTTACCTGCTGTCATGGCTTCAAGTAAAAATTTGCATTATTCTGATGCCAATATTTGTAGGTAATACACTATGAAGGAAGATAGAACGTTATGAGTATTCGCATCGTTCCTAAAGAGCAATTAGGTAAAGAGCCATCAGAAAAAAGCATCAGCTTTATTCCACCGGTGTTATTCCCTAATTTAAAAAACCTCTACCAACGTCGTGCTGAACGTTTTCAAGCATTAGCCAAAGACAATCCTTTCGCTGATTATCTTGAATTTGCTGCCGAAATTGCCTTAGCACAAGAAAAAGCATTACATGATAACCCGCTTGAATTAGATTTAACCCCATTACTTTCTCAACAAACGGGTATAGCGCCGTTAGATAAAAAGACCTTTAAGCGTAGTAAGCATTGGCATGCACTACTCGCCTCAATCATTGCGGAATTACAATCCGTTGTACCTGAAAGTGCTAAAATTGCCTTAGAAAATCTCTCTAAAGCCTCTGAAACCGAATTAGAAGAGATGGCAACAGCACTATTAAACGATGAATACTCAAAAGTTTCCGCTGATAAATCAGTGTTTATTTGGGCGGCATTATCACTTTACTGGGCGCAACTGGCGGCAAACATTCCCGGTAAAGCAAAAACAGAATATGGTGAAAATCGCCAATTTTGCCCCGTTTGTAACAGTATGCCTGTATCGAGTATGGTACAAATTGGCACCACTCAAGGACTGCGTTATTTACACTGTAATTTATGTGAAACCGAATGGCACGTGGTACGTATAAAATGTACTAATTGTGAATTAACGGGCAAATTAAACTACTGGTCTCTTGATAGTGAAAATGCGCCAGTCAAAGCAGAAAGCTGTGGCGATTGTGGTAGTTATTTAAAAATTTTATATCAAGAAAAAGATGCTAACGTCGATGCTGTGGCTGACGATTTAGCCTCCCTTATTCTTGATGCAAAAATGGAAGAAGAAGGTTTTGCACGCAGTAGTATTAACCCCCTTCTATTCCCCAATGAATAATAATTAGGTATTAACATGACACATGATACGCGTTCACTTTACAGTCAACTGTCATCGATAGACAGTTTGCTCCATCAGGCCGACATTCAAGCTTTAGTTGATGGTTATGGGCAGACCTTTATCGTTGAACATTTACGCAAACTACAAGAAGAAGCGCGTATCATTATTCGACAAAATAATCAGTTACCGCAATGGCATGATAATTGGGCGGAAGAATTAAAAAATCGTATTGCATTACAACGAAAAGCCGCCATTAAACCGGTTTTTAATTTAACAGGTACTGTATTGCACACCAATTTAGGTCGAGCGTTAATGGCTGAGTCAGCGATTGAAGCGGTAAGCCAAGTCATGCGCTCTCCGGCAACATTAGAATACTCCCTTGATGGTGCTTCTCGAGGACATCGTGATCGAGCCATTGCCGATCTGTTATGTGAATTAACGGGCGCCGAAGATGCTTGTATTGTTAATAATAATGCCGCTGCCGTTTTATTAATGCTGGCCACCGTCGCACCAGATAAAGAAGTGGTTGTTTCTCGTGGCGAATTAGTTGAAATCGGCGGTGCTTTTCGTATTCCTGATGTGATGTGCCAAGCGGGATGTCGTTTAAAAGAGGTGGGAACCACTAACCGTACCCATCTAAAAGATTACCGTAACGCGATTAACGAAAATACTGGGTTGCTAATGAAAGTTCATACCAGCAACTACAGCATTCAAGGCTTTACCGCTGAAGTTGAAGGTGCACAACTTGCGGCGCTGGGTAAAGAGATGAATTTACCCACCGCCATAGACTTAGGCAGTGGCTCTATGACCAATTTGGCTGCACTGGGTTTACCTAGCGAGCCGATGCCACAGGACTATTTGCAACAGGGTATAGATTTAGTCACTTTTTCAGGAGATAAACTATTAGGTGGCCCACAGGCAGGAATTATTTTAGGTAAAAAAGCGTGGATAGAAGCCATCCAACATCACCCTCTAAAACGAGCGTTACGTGTCGATAAAATGACATTGGCAGCATTAGATGCCACCTTAAGACTTTATCAACAACCTGAAAAAATGATCAAGGATATCCCGACATTACGTTTACTCACTCGTACACAAACCGAAATTCATGATATGGCGCAACGGTTACTTCCTCATTTTCAGGCATATTATGGCGATAACTACCATATCACAATATCCTCATGTGCTTCGCAAATAGGAAGTGGCTCATTACCGATTGAAAGCTTACCCAGTGCAGCCCTTACCTTTGCTGCCAAAGATGGGAAAGGAAGTCAATTAGATGCCCTTGCGGCACATTGGCGTAACCTAGAAAAACCTATTATCGGCCGTATTACGGATGGTCGCTTATGGCTCGACCTACGTTGTCTTGAGGATGAAAATGCATTAATACAGGCTCTATCACTATGATTTTTGCGACAGCCGGTCACGTAGACCACGGAAAAACAACATTAATACAAGCGATCACCGGTGTAGATACAACTCACTTACCTGAAGAAAAAAAACGCGGTATGACCATCGATTTAGGTTATGCCTATTGGCCACAAACCGATGGATCAGTCATTGGTTTTGTCGATGTCCCCGGTCATGAAAAGTTTCTTTCTAATATGTTGGCCGGTATTGGGGGAATTTCTCACGCCTTATTAATTGTCGCTTGTGATGACGGTGTGATGGCACAAACTATTGAACATACAGCTATCTTACGTCTTGCCGGTTGTCCTAACATCACGGTGATCCTCACCAAAGCAGATCGTGTAGAGCCACCACGTATTGATGAAGTTAAACAGCAGATAACTACACACTTACTTAATCTAGGTTGGTCAGCACCACAAATCTTTGTCACTTCAGCCTCAACTGGCGCGGGTATCGCGCCATTACGGGACTATTTAGTTACTCTACATCAGCAAGAGCAACAACACCCTCAATGGCATAAGCGTTTTCGCTTAGCAATTGATCGTGTATTTAGTATTAAAGGTGCGGGTTTGGTGGTCACAGGTACTGCACTTGCCGGGCAAATTGCACTAGGTGATACTTTTTGGCTAACCGGTGCAGATAAACCGGTAAGAATTAGGGCATTACATGCGCAAAATCAGCCAGTAGAACAAGCTGGTGCAGGTATGCGCATTGCGATAAATATTAGTGGTGATGTCAGTAAAGAAACGGTTTCTCGTGGTGATTGGTTACTATCACAAGCACCACTTTATCCTTCACACAAAATATTAGTCAGTCTAACAGCTGATGAACCTATTAAACATTGGCAACCGGTTCATATTCATCATGGTACACGTCATATTACAGGACGTATTGCACTTTTAAATAATACAGATGAAACACCGCTATTAGCAGAGCTTATTCTTGATGAACCCTTGTGGCTGGTGGATAACGATAGACTGATTTTACGCGATATCAGTGCACAACGAACTTTAGCGGCGGCCAAAGTGCTCTGCTTACACTCTCCTCGTCGGGGTAAACGACAAGCTGAATTTTTATCTTGGCTAAGTGCACTTGATAAAGCCAACACGGTGAGTGATAACCTCGCACTCTATTTACCCAAAGGTGAATTGTTATTGACGCAATTTGCTTGGGCACAGCAACTGACGGAAACTGCACTTGATACGCTATTAACCACCTTTGATGTTATTTCTATTTCCGGCGTCGTCATTTCGAAAGCCAATGCCGAACAGGCCAAAGCAAAGCTATTACGCACACTAGAAGAATATCACCAGCAACATAACGATCAAATGGGTGTGGGCCGTTCCCGTTTAAAACGTATGGCTCTTCCCACTTATCACGATGAGCTGGTTTATCACTTAATTGATCAGTTACGCCAAGAAGGTGCTATTAAGCAAACTCGAGGCTGGCTACATCTACCAACACATGGGTTAGCTTTCACAGCAGAGCAAGAGGCACTATGGCAGATTGCCAAAAACTATTTTCAACAATCAGAGCCTTGGTGGGTTCGTGATCTCGCCCATGAAATGAAAAATGATGAAAAAGTCATACGAGGCTTATTACGCAAAGCTGCTCAACTAGGTCTTATTATCCCCATTATTGCCGATCGCTATTATACTCATGATTCGATAGAAAAATTTGCCGCTATCATCGTAAAATATAACGAAACTAACGGCAGTGTAACCGCAGCCGATTTTCGTGATGAACTGGCCGTAGGTCGCAAACTTGCCGTACAAATTCTTGAGTATTTTGACCGAACAGGGTTCACTCGACGTAAAAAAGATCTTCATATCTTACGAGATAAAGGGTTATTCTAACTTAACTGGTTACTCTTTATGATTGGCTGGATATGAGCATTCAGCCAATTAAGGTATTCTTCGCTTGTCTTTATCAATAAACTTTTAATCACTATGCTCGGAAGAGATATGAAAAAATTATCAGGGCGTATATATCTTGCGCTTGTTCTTATTGCTTCATTATTTATTGTCTTTGAGAAAGCTTCTCTAATTTATACCGCACTACTGTCTGTCAGTGTTTATTTTATTATTTTTACGCTGTGTTTTGTTTTATCGTCCCGCGCGCTATTCTCGGCAATCACAACAGGGACACTCTTTATCATTATCAAGTTTATCAATCAGCTTAAAGTCCACTATTATAAAGAGTCACTGCTATTTTCAGATTTTAACCTTGCTTTTGATAGCTCAAATTTAGGCACCTTAACGCAGTATTGGGAAGCCGGTGTCGCGATTATTGCCATGGCTATTTGGCTAATCATTAATATGGTTACCGCGTGGCGTTTCTCCCGTAAATCACCTATTGCTACACGCCTAAGTAGCTTATTGCTCATTATTATTGGCCTTACAACTATTCATTTTACAGTGAATAAATGGCAATCGGAGTGGGAAGGTACGCTTCCCGGTGGTCGAGGAACTGTGACTAATTTAATTATGTCGGGTTATCAAACGGCTTATCATCCCCCTTACTATGCACAAAGTGCAGACTACTTTATCGAGCAAGCCAACCGTGTGGTCTTACCGGAAACACAAACCGAGGTAAAACCCGATATTGTTGTATTACTACAAGAATCTACCGTAAACCCAAGCATTTACCAATTTGATAAAAACGTGGATTTGCCCGATCTTTTTATGTTTAAAAAAGATGAAGGTGTCAGTGCCCAAAGCCCATTACGAGTACAAACCTTTGGTGGAGGAACTTGGCTTTCTGAGTTCTCAGTATTAACTGGTCTAAATACCGATGATTTTGGTGCGCGTAAAAACTCTGTGTTCTATTTTGTGGTTGATAAACTCAATGAAAGTTTATTCCGCCAACTCAAATCTCAAGGGTATTACACCGTACTGCTCACTCCCTTTAATCGTAACGCCTATCACGCGGGATATGCTTATGAAAAATTAGGGGTAGATGAGATTATCCAGCCACAAGAATTGGGTTATCCGGGGAGTTTAGAAGAGAATTTATGGACTATCCCTACCCAAGATATGATTAATTATCTAAAAGAAATCTTAAAAACACATACAGATAAGCCATTATTTATCTTTTCTTTAACTATGTATGAGCATGGCCCTTATAAAGGCTCACATAGTGATGATTATCAATTAGCTGGCCAAACAGAAAGCCCTGATGCACCGGGTAAATTTAGCCACTATATGGAAAAAATTATTGCCAGTGATCCGGCTATTGAAGATTTTTCTCACTTTGTCGCAAATAGAGAGCGCCCCACCCTGTTTCTTTATTTTGGTGATCATCAACCTAATATTGACCTAAAAAATTATCAATCACCTTTTAGTGATCCAGCACATATTACTCAATTCACCTTAAGGGATAATTTAACGCAAGGTGCAACCCTTTCTACTGGAGAATTAACGGATATTAATTTTTTAGGGGGAATGTTGTTAGAGCGCGCTCGTTTACCTTTATCACCTTACTATAAAGCCAATATTCAAATGCGTCATTTATGCCAAGGCAAATTAAATGATTGTGAGGATGAAAAATTAGTTAATAGTTATAAGAACTATATTTATGACAAATTAAACGTTGCCGGTGGCAAAGATAATTAATTTTCAAATTTACTGATAAAAGGTGATCGGGATTACTAATCAGTAACAACACGATTATTGACTCGTCCTGATATCGAACAAAAAAGAGGCTAATAACTGGCCTCTTTTTATTTTAATGGCTATATCCACCGAGGCTAACTAATAGTCATTGTGATTATTCTGCGCAAAGGCGGCTAATAAATGTAAGGCTGAAGAGTAATAATCCGTATCCTTAGTTAAATCAACATTTTCAATTGCTGTTTTCATTGTCAGATCTCTTACCGCCATCATACCTGGCGTTAAGTTATAATCGGCGCGCTCTTTACCATCAATACTGATCCACGCAGGCGTCTTATCACGATCAAATTGTTGCCAATAATTCACAAAAGGTTGTAATGCGAGTTTATCTTGTGCCCATGCTAAATAAAGAGGAATGCGAATAGCATCAAAACTAAATCGTGCTGGCCATTTTTCACTCGGGGCAAGATGACCATCAGGGTATAAACTTACCCAATCACTTGGTAATTTATATTTACCAAAACGCATTTTTCTTAATAAGGATTGGCTATCGTTAATTAAATTTTTCCAGCGACTATCATGACTAACTCGATAGAAATCTTTCCATGCCGGAAAGATAAAATAGGAGGGGTTAATGATAATTTCTTCGGGAGTTTTAAAACCATTAATTCCCGGTAAGAGTACACTGTAGTTTTCTGTCTTCACTAAAGTGTGTTCAAGGATCGCATGCTGAATAGAATCTGATGCTGAAAGATAGCTTTCATCATGCCATTTTTCCCCAGCCTTTAATAATGCCCAAGCAATTAAAATATCACCATCTGTTGCATTATTAGGATCGGGTGTATGTTGATTATTTTCGGGTTCATAACGCCATTTAAATAAGCCAAGATCACCACGATACAGCGACATTGCCGTCCAGTGCCATAATTGTGCAAAGGTTTGGCGATCGTCACTCATAACCGCCATTAACATGCCATATCCTTGACCTTCTGAGTGTGAAATATTTTGATTAGCACTGTCAATGACACGCCCCTCGGGAGTAATGTAACGCGCTTTAAATTGTTGCCATCCTGCTTGGGTTTCTGTCGCTTGTGTGATTGGGGATATCATTAACATCACACTTAGTGTTAGCAAAATACCAAGTCGATGAGTCAATCGAGATAACTGTCTTATGGACATTGTCTCTTTCTCCTTCTTTTGCCGACCGCTAAATGAACTCGGTCGGCATACTACTGATTATTGCAAAATAGCCTCAAAAAATTGTCATCACACTGTTATCGACTTCTTTTAGTGTTGGGCGATTATTGGCCATAGTTTGGGATAATACATCTTTTGCATATAACTCTTGTATCCAATGAGCGAACTCTTCTTTCAGTTCGCTATTATGTAAACCATACTCAACAAAGGCTTTCATATAACCGAGTTTATTACCACAATCATGAGATTTGCCAACTAAGGTGTAAGCTTCGGCAACCTCTTTTCTCAATAAGAGATCAATAGCATCCGTTAATTGGATTTCGCCGCCAACCCCCGCAGGCAACCCATCGAGTAACGGCCAGATTTCTGCAGAGAAAACATAGCGCCCCACCACAGAAAGATTAGAAGGTGCTTGTTCTGGATTAGGTTTTTCCACAATACGACGAATAGGCGCCCAGTTACCTTGTGGACAAAAAACACCTTGGCAATCAACAATTCCATATTGATGTACTTGAGTGAGTGCGACAGGTTCAACCATAATTTGGCTACGCTCTGTTTTTTGGAAGCGTTTGATCATGGCAGATAAGTTATCATGGCAAGGATCACAGTAGTGAGAATTTAATAGCACATCGGGGAGTAATACAATAAAAGGATTATCACCAATGACAGGGTGAGCACAACAAATGGCATGCCCTAATCCTAATGCTTGCCCTTGGCGAATTTGAATAATTTTTACATTTTCAGGACAAATAGAGCGAACTTCTTTTAATAATTTATTTTTTATTCGTTGCTCTAACATATTCTCTAATTCAAAGCTGGTATCAAAATGATCAGCAATTGAGTTTTTAGATGAATGTGTCACTAAAATAATTTCTTCAACGCCCGCTTGTGCACACTCTTCAACAATATATTGAATTAAAGGACGATCAACTATCGGTAACATTTCTTTTGGAATGGATTTAGTTGCAGGTAACATACGTGTGCCTAATCCAGCGACAGGAATAACAGCTTTCATCATAATATACTCCTCAAATAATTATTTATATAAAAACAATACATTGTTGTTAATTGAAAATAATTTTCTTTTATTTTCTTTTCTAAAAAACTCTCTATTTAAAATATAAGTATCCCTCTCCAGATAAGGAGATTTTTATTTATTAATAATGACTTTTATTTGAAATATAGTGTTATTTAATACTCTGAATAAAAACCGTATTTATTTCCTCCTTTCTCTTTTATTGCATAAAGCTGTTTATCTGCTGACTTTAATAGTTCAGATAATGTCTTGCCATCCTTAGGGTATTCAGCAATACCTAAGCTAATAGAAGGAACGATTGTTTTTTCTTTATTGATTTTTATCGGTTTTTCCATCCCTCGCCATAGCGATTCGATGATCTCCAATAACAATAAAGAGCAAGAACGTAATCCAGCAGGGAAAAGTACCGCAAATTCATCGCCACCAAGTCGCCCACAGTAAACCTGCTGGCGTTCTAAGGCTAATAAACGCTGCGCTATCTCACATAAAACATGATCACCAATAGCATGGCCATATTGATCATTAATCGTTTTGAATTTATCACAATCAATAATCCCAAGACAAAAAGATGAAGGTGTCGCGATATTTAATCGCTCCTGTTCAATTTTCTCAATAATACTTAGACGGTTAGCCATTCCAGTTAAAGAGTCAATATAGCTTTTATTTAATAAATCATTTCTTAACTTTACTTTATCCGTGATATCTAAACTTAAAAATGCATAATGAGAAATTAGATTATTTTTATCAAAAATTGGAACAATATTAATATCTTCCCATACTTCTTGTTTATTTTTATTTAGGTGTTTTGCTTCTAATCTTATTACCTCTTTATTATCACTAATGTTAGAAAACACATCTTGATTTTCATCAACTAAATAAAATAAGTTATATCTTTTATTTTTTATACTTTCAAAATCAATATTATTAAATTGGCAGTATTTTTTATTAGCGTAGATAATATTACCTTTTATATCTGTTACTATCATCATAAATACATAATTAGTAAATTGCTTTATTAATAAGTCATTAACAATATTATTATTAATTACTAATTCACTCATTTTTTCCTCCTATGCTTATCAATAAAGCATAGTTTTTATTATTTATCTGATGAACTATTCGCATAACGAAAAATAAAGGCATCTTTTGCATCTGTAGCTTGACGGTGCACATGCATTTTATCATTTCCCCCTTGATGAGTAAGCCAGCCTTCATATAGCCCTTCTAATACACTGGCACTCGCTGCACGCCAATTAGCTTCCTCTTCATTTGCTGAAAAATGTGGCCATGCACAGTGAACTAATAGCAACTCACTCATTGCTGGAGAGATAGTCACAAAGCCCCACTTAAACAGTGTTAAAACTTGATTGATATGTGATTCTAATGACTGGATATTTTCGCTATCAGGTAATGGGTAACGTTGAGCGATATCTTTCCCGATATCCCTTAATTTATTTTCGGCCTGCGTAATATCGTTATCACTAACTATTTGAAAAAATAATAGTTGTGTCAGATCTTGCCAACCGCTTTCAAAAGGTAACTGTAATATATCGCTATCATGTTGGTTCATTACTTATCTCCTTAATTATTTAGATAAAAAGTCTGGGGTGTATTTTAGATATAACCACATATTATCTTCAGCATAATCACCCGATGTATCATGAGATAAGCTGAGTCCTAATTCTGACTCTTTATTTAAATAATATTTAGCATCGAGCCCTAAACGATAGGTAATATTGGTTTCATCTTGCTCTTCATAACGAGATTTAATACGTGAGTCACTCGTATGACGTTTGTTTAACGCATTTTGCATATAAGCATGGGTTGGAAAATAATCACTCCCCTTTTGCTTGTAACTCTGTACCCCTATCGCACCATTTAGCGATACCTCTCCTTTTTCAAAACGACGGGTATAAGCAACAGGCAAAGAGACAGCGACATAATCTTGTGGGCTAAAGTACCCCCCATGCCCTAATGAGAAGTAATTTTGGTTGTTTTTAAAGTTCATATAGTCCACATGAACACCCGCTTTGACTTCTTGTTGCTCATCTTTGTAGAAGTTTGCATAAGAGCCAAGCCAAACTTTTACCTCTTCATTACTTTCAACACTTTTCCCTTGGTAGTTATAGTATCCCCCACCAATATAGGCACCGACTTTGCCATCATCCCATGCATATTGCGCTTTAGCACCATTACGCGTGACCTGTCCCCAGGTTTCTCCCGTTATAGGATCGGTACGTCCCATATAGGAAAGTAAGCTATCTTTAATCGCTCTACGCTCTGCGGTTAATGTTAACTGTCCATTTTGGCCAATTTTTGGTGAGTAAGTCAGTCCACCAACAATAGTGGAACTATCTTTATTCAAAGGTGTTGTTCCAACATCAAAACGTGTATTGTGATCAGATAAAACCAATCCTAATTCAACACCTGAAGCCCGCTGGCTTCCCGCATCATCTGCGTTTATTTTGTTCTTTTCATCATGATTATCACTGTTTTTCGCAAAACGTTCAGCATGCTGCAATTGCCCCGAGCCAAAGCGATTAGCGCGCTCTCCAGAAGCCGTACCGCTGGTGATTGAAACGGGATTAATATTAAATTGCCAGCGCCAATCTTCACCAGGAACACTTGAGATAGCAATCGGTGCCGATATTTCAGTCAAATTTGATAATCCCTTATCACCATTACGATGACGAATAGCAATACCACCTTGTACCCAAGGAGATATCTGCTGCTCTAATTGACGAATGGAGCGTTGAACAGCAACCATCTGTTTATCTTCATTTATAGAGCCAGTCATCACACTATTTTCACTCTCTAGTGCCATTAACTGCCCTGCTGCGGTATTCACCGTACCTGTTGTGTTATTTGTCGTTTGCCATTGTGCGCTACGCAATAACGCCAATGCCTGACGATTTTCACCGTTTAATTGCGCTACTTGTGCTGCTTGTAATAGATAAGCAGGTTGTGAAGATGTCGGTATTTGTTGTAACAGTGTTTTGGCTTTACGACCGTCTTTTTGCGCCAGAGCAACTTCAATTTGTGCTTGAAGTAATTTGCTATCTCTCCCTTGCTGTTTTTCAAGGTAAGAGAGAATTTTATTTGACTGCTCTGGCATAGATTGCGCTAAATACACACGACTTAAAGCCATTAATAAGTCTGGATCATCAGGACTTACCTTTAATGAGGTGACGAGAGTTTGATAAGCGGCTTTGATTTCACCTTTTTCCCGTAAACTATCCGCTTGCGCAACATTTGTCAGTATAGCTAAACGTTGTTTCTCGGCTGCTGGTGTTTGTTGCTGTAATGCGGGATCATTAATCAAGCTCGAGGCTTGTGCATAACGTCCTAACGCATTAAACACATTGATATGCCCTGCATAATTTCCCACAGAGCCTTTAGTCCCTTTAGCCAGATCATTTTCAATCAATTGCAGTGCTTCATCTTGTGCACCACTATTTACCAGTTTTTCAGCTAATTCCCCTACATCATTTGGATAATCAGCCACTTGGTTGATTAAAGGACGTAGCGTATTGCGCATCGCAACGAGATTGCCCGTTTTATAGTAACGCTCAGCTTGTGTCAGTTGACGATAAAAACGCGCTCTCTCTAATAACGCTTTTTCCGCCTCATTTTGTTGAGGTTGACTGTTCAGTAGGCTAAAAACTTTATCCCACTGTTTTTGTTCAACATAAAAGAGAGCTGCAATATAATTGGCATCACGTGTTTGACGACGTTCAAGTTGTAAAATGAGCTGATCCGCTTGCGTTTTATCACCTTCGGCTATCATTAAACGGGCTAAATCAAGGTATACCCAATTATTTTGCGGGTTTTTACGTTGTGCCTGAGTTAATAATTGTCTTGCCTGAGTGCGATGACCATTTTCTAACGCCTTTTGCGCATCACGACGTAATCTTTCTGATGGATCAGTATTTGCCGTTAATTTTTGTCGTAAAGATGCGGGTTGTTTTGCTACTAACTGCTCAGCTTGGCTGTTTTTTCCTTGTTGAATAAGCAAGTAGTAATATGCGGAAATAACTTTTTCATTTTGACTATGCTGTTGATATAGTTCAGATAATAGCTGATAAGCAGCAGGTAAATTACCTTGTTTGCGCAATAAATCCGCTTGCAATAAATGTGCTGATAATCCTTTTTCACCCGATGAGTGAGTTAAAGGTAATAATTTATCCAGTGCTTGCTGAGTATTACCTTGCTTAGCTTGTCGTTGCACTTCTCGTAATTGAGAATAAAAACCCGCATCCTCTGCTTGTTGTTTCCATTTTTGCCCTTGTTCCCCCCCTGACTGAGAGGCTTGGTTTAATAACTTTTGTCCGGTTGCCAAATCACCTGAACGTAGAGCCACATAACCTAATCCTGCTAACGCTTGAGCATCTTGACTATCGACCGTTAATGCTTGTTTAAAGTAAGTTGTTGCTTGCTTTAGGTTGCCTGTGTTTAGCGCTTCATAACCTGCTTGTCGGGCATTACCTTGTATTGCTCCTTGGTAATGCTGTGCAATGGCTTTATCGTTAGGATTAGTTTGTAGATAAGATTGATACAGCCCTTCATCATCAGGACGTACATTAAGCCATAGTAAGGCTTGTCTTAATCCATTTTTCGCCGTTTCATCACCAGAAATTTTACTTAAAATAGCAATCCCTTCACGACGAGTTTCTTCGTTATAAGTTAATGTTAATCCTAATGCTTTTTGTGTTTCTTTATTATCTGGCATCCGCTGAGCACGTTGTTTTAACCCAGCAATCGCTTGTGGCAACATTGCCGGTATTCCAGCCATAGTTTGATAATATTCAAGTGATAGCGTATCAGGTGGTTCATGTGTGACAAATAAGCGCTGATAGGCTTTTATTGCCTCTTCATGTTGCCCTTTTTGGGCTAATTCTCTCGCGTAACCCAATTGCTGTTCACTAAATTGAGATGAGCGAATATTTTTTAATCCCGCAATACGCGGATCTTGAGGTGCAATCCGTGCCAGTTTTTCACGCCAATAGCTGGCTTGTTTTTCATTTCCTTGTTGCGCAGTAAAAAAAGCCATTAAATACAGCGCATCTTGATTATTATTTTCCATGATCAGCACTTTTTGTAGCGCTTCAATGGCTCGTTCATCATGCGCTTTTCCATGCCAGTAATTTGCTTGCTCTATTAACGAGCTGACAATATTCGCATCTGTTGCATTAGCAAGCGTGGAATGGGTAACGCCTAATAAGCAACTGGCATAAATCACTTTAACAATCATATTAAGTGTCTGTTTTTTCATTTTATTCCCCCTATTTATCAACATGGCGCTTTGATATTTCACTCAGGCGACGCGTTGAGCGACGTTGTAACCAGCAATAAACCACGCTCCCTGTTAGCGCACAAAAACCGACTGCCAACATGCCAAGCAAATAGACATGTCTGGTGCAATACCAAAGAAATTGCTGTAATAGAGGCAGGTTTCCCTGTGAAAAATGTTCTCCTAAATGGAAGCTCATCACCGTATCTTGACCACTAATTAAAGTCAGATCCCCTTTAATAGCGGCATTGACATTTGCATGGTTCAAATCACCAATGATGTTTTTAATTGAGTCATTACCTTTTGCAGTCACTAAAACAACCACACGATCTTTAGCCCAAGGAGAGATAAAACTCATCATTCCCCGCCAATCATTTAACGGAGCAAGATAATTTGCCGCATCACTACTTGGTGATAATGGATCACCGGCTAACCAACTTTTAGCTTTATCTATCAATGAGGGAGATTGGATCTCAAGTTGGTTATTTATAAAAGAGAAGGTTTTTTGTGAAAATGCACTTGGCAAAAAGCCGTTACTACCTAACTCCCCAATCGCCAAGATATCTTTTTGTGCTAACTGATTTTTTTCTAAGGCTTGCGCACCAAGAAAAACAGAAATATAAGAAACAGGTGTACCGGTTGAATAGCCTGATCTCGCCATTAAATTAACTAACGTATATAGCTCTTCAGTTGTGGGATTTTCTGGCAATAATAATGTGGTTTGAGAAAAATCTGCCCGGCGACTAAATGGGAACGATGCACCTGAAAAATAGGCTAAATTAGGCATTCTGGAATAGTGCCACGTATTTTTAAATTGTAAGGTTGATTGCGGATCAATACGACTAATCAATCCTTGGCCATCCGTTAAAATACAGGGGGCATCATCATACTCATGTAAATCAAAATAGAACTCTAATTGATTTTGACTGTAGATTTGTCGTGGATCTAAATAAAGCGTACTACTTTGCTGTGCACTCTCCATCCCTAACCACTGTCTTAATATTCCTAATGGCTCTGAACGAGAAGGATATAACGCACCAATAAATTGATGGTTTAAAGAGGCAATTAACGAAGAGTGACGGCTATTTATTTTATCTGAATGAGGAAAAACATATTGCAGATCTAAAGGTAGCGCATCTCCATCCCACCAAAAGAGATCGGGTGAGACACGAAACGAAAATTGATTAGGAGCATGATTTATTCCTTGGCGAGTAAAATCATCACGACCATGAGCTATCTCACCCAATGTTACGGGATAATTGGTATTTAACCAACGTGGGGCATCATAATCCTGACGTACCGGAATATGTTGAGCAGCAACCGTTAATTGGTCATTTGGTGGTAATTTGCCACTATTTAATGCCCATGCAGCTTGACGTAATGTTTTTTCATCATCACCGCTAATCAGTAATAATTTAAATACGGGATCAACAGGGTTATCGACTATCGTGAGCTGCCCATTTTTTCCTGATGGTAAGGTAATACCTGCAATAGTCTGTCCGGCATAACCAATTAAAACACCATCGCTATCAGGTAGTTGATTCATTAATACAGGTAAATCTATTTGTTTAATATCATGACTAAAACTACCAAACCAAGAAGCAGCAATAGCGGCAGCTGTTACCTGCCCATTATCTGGTTTATCGGCTAAAACAATAGGTAACGAGGTCGCTGTCATTCTGTCAGGATCAAAGAACGGTAGGGGCAGTCGTTCCAAGCTATACCCGCCATTAATCCAACGACCTCGATAATTTAATGATGAATCGGGCGAAATCACCAAACTTAACTCATCAGCTAAAGGAGGCATACACTGCTTTTCATCTAAAGCATCGCGACTGGCAAGGCGAAAACTCAAGTTGTTTACATTGGTCAACATCATTTCAGGGATTTCTAACATATACTCATGTTCTTGCTCACCTTCTTCTAAAGGCAAAAATCCCATAGGTTGACCATTTAGCATCAAATGTAACGTTTTATCGGCTTGTACTAATCCCGATGAAGCTTTCACTTTCATGGTGAGTGTTGCACTATCGATAAACAGATCATTTGCCATACGAAATGTCACGCCGGATAATAAACGTCGACCGGATAATACTATTGGTGATGGACTCCCCATTTGAGCTAATGTTAACTGTTCTTCAATATTACGCGCCTCGGAGAGTGCAACATCATCAAATAGTTGCGTACTTACTGTGGGTTGTAGTGGCGGATGAGTATAAGATGTTGGCTCTGGTAATACTTCACCATCTAGCTCTAGCATTCCTGTTGTCGCATAGCAAAAATGAATACTCGCCATGGCAATAACCGTCAGACTTAGTATTGATGTCAGTTTCTTTTTCATACCTAGTCATCCCCATTAATAGATTGCACAGAGAGAGAGGTTTTTGTTCTTTTTACCGGTGCTTTTACTTTTTGACGACGACCAAAGAACAACTCAAAAATACAGCCAGTGATAGCACCTAACTCTTTTAATGGTTTGTCTTGATATTGTGTTTGATGAACCCAAGCATCTGCTCGACCAAAGATCACCCGTACTAACTTACGGCGTAGATTTAAATCCATTGGTAAAAAAGCGAGACGTAACTGGCTATTTTCTAAACTGACCATTTCCACAGGAAGCGTAACAACATCACGTTGCACCATTAACGTAATGCTATTAACGGTACGCTGGCGTAATTCAGCTATTTTATTAATCGCAATACGCACTCCCCCCATAGAAATATCTTCGGTGGTAGTTTGTAATTTAGCGCCATCATCAAAATGTAAAGTGATAGGAAGTGATGCCTTAATGCGGGTATTTTTACGAATTTGGCGTGTTTCTTTACCTACTGCGATCGATGCCAACACAATAAATAAACTATAAGTTGCCCAAACCAAATTCAATACAATGACTAAAGGGTCGATGCCTTGAAAATCATTTAATAAATAACGAATGATGACCCATGAAATACCCATAACTAGAAGCAGTGCAGTAATAATCAAAGGGCGTACCGTTAGATAATCCATATAGCTTTTATCAAGCAAATCGCCTTTATCAGTGACATTAAATTTACCTAATTTAGGCGAGACTAAACTGAGCAATGTAGGCAGTACTAAACTAAATGCCATCACTGTTTCATAGATTTCTCCCCAGAAAGAATAGCGATATTTACCAATATTTCGTGAGTTTACATACACCGACATAATTAAATGTGGTAATGCAAAGGCAAAAATCATACTGGCAGAAGAGGCGATAATATTGAGGTTGAATAACATAAACAGTAAAGGTGCGGTTAAAAAGATAATCCGAGGCAATCCATACTGAAAATGCATCATCGCATTGAGATAACATAACCGCTGAGGAAACGTTAAGCCACGGCCTAACATAGGGTTATCAACACGAAAGATTTGTGTCATTCCTCTAGCCCAACGAATACGTTGATTAACATGTAATGCTAAACGCTCTGTTGCTAGACCTGCAGCTAAAGGAATATCAATAAATGCCGAATTCCAACCTAAACGTTGTAATTTTAATGCCGTATGGGCATCTTCTGTGACTGTCTCAACCGCAATACCACCAATTTCTTCTAGGGCACTACGACGCATTACCGCACATGAACCACAGAAGAAGGTTGCATTCCAATTATCATTACCTCGTTGAACAGGGCCATAAAAAAGTGCACCTTCGTGAGGGCCGTTTTTGGCGGCACTTAAATTACGTTCAAAAGGATCGGGTGAATAAAAATAGTGTGGTGTTTGCACCAAAGCTAATTTTGGATCTTCAAGGAAATAACCCACCGTTGCCTGTAAAAATATACGGGTAGAGATATGGTCACAATCAAAGACGCAAATAAGCTCACCATCAGTTAATGCCATTGCGTGATTTAGATTACCTGCCTTAGCGTGATCGTGCTCTTCACGCTCAATATAAGTCACACCAACATCATTGGCGAATTGCTTAAACTCTTCACGGCTACCATCATCCAAAAGATAAACTTTCATTTTATCTTTTGGATAATCAATACCTTGTGCAGCTAAAACCGTATCACGCACCACATCTAAACTTTCGTTATATGTGGGTACATAAATATCCACTGTTGGCCATAACGAGATATCTTTTGGTAATGGCGCTATTTTTCTATTTAATGGCCAAGCTGTTTGGAAATAACCTAAAACTAAAATAATCCAAGAGTAGATCTCAGCTAAAAATAATCCTGTACCCAATATCCCTTCAATAGAGGTATTAAAATTAAGTGTGTGGGTTGCTCGCCAATACAGATAACGTGTAGACATTAACAATGATAAAAAAATCATTGTTAATAATCGTTTTTTTGACTTTTTAGAGCCAATAATAAATAACAGCAGAATATTAATTATACCAAATATATATTGTTGTTTAGCACTCATTGGCATAACAATAAGCGAAAACATTGTTATTAATAAAAAAGCTGTTATTAATAATTTAAATAATTTATTCATAACCCCGTACCTTGCCATTGCTATTTTTTTCTTTTTTAAGAAAAAATTTATTCTTGGTACAATAGACCAATAAATTCTTTTAAAAAAAGAAAATACCAATAGCTATAAATTGACATAAGTCAATATTATTTATATATAAGAGCTTGTTTAATTAGCTGATGCAATAAATGCAAATATCTTTTGCAATGAGAGCTTTTCATTTACTTGGCACTTATCTGTGGTTTTTTTTTCAAATAACTGATTATCTAGCAAACACTTACTTCGCTTATTAACTCTATTTTTTTCTTTTACTTCCGAGGCTAAATCTTGTGAATAAGAAAGAGAGGTCGCTATATTAGCTGTTTGTTTTTGCCTATTTTTAACTTTAGATATATTCAAGAACTCTTCATTATCCTCTGATAGGGAGTCTTTATTATCCTGTTGATTTATAACACTATTACTAATATTACAGGCTATATTACCTGTCGTTTGAGAAGAGAAATCTTGAAAAGTAAATCCCTCTTCCTGGAACTTATTTTTTAAATTATTTATATCATCATACATAATATGAACCCTTAAATAATCGCACCTAACACCTTGTCAAACAATTAAAAACCTCACCAAGATAAGGATACGAAAACAATTAAAATAAGCTTATTTAAAAGCTAACACCTAAGAGTTGCAGGACAACTTTCATTTATTTATACAAATCTAAATCATGCAGAGTAATTTTACTTGTAAAATATTTCATCTAATAAAAAAGACACTGTCTAATTGTAAGTAATGATTATTTAATTTGAATTGTATAATTATTTTAATAGGAAATACAACGTCTTCAAAATAGCTATTTTTTGCTCAGCTTGTATTTTATTTTATCTAACTGTGTATTTTTACTTAATACAATGTTAATGAAAAACACAAAAAGAAAGTCACTTTTTAACGTAAAAAAGCAGGTTAATTCCCCATATAATAACGTGATAAAACTAATAACAAATTGTATAAATTTTATAAAAATAAAATCCTGTAATTATTACCTTGTAATATAATTTATTCTAAGAAGAAAAAACATTGAGAAAAGTAATATGAAAATTTTCAGCTACTGATCTTTTTTAAATGTAAAGAATGGCTCACAAAGCAAAATGCGATGTTGTTTTTTGTGTTGATCATCATCAAAAAAAGACACGTTTTTATAAGTGAAAAGTGTATTTTTTTCATAGAGTAGCTAACACATTGTCATGCTATAAAAAGAAAATAACTTTATTTATTCAGACCCATTAAGATAATCTAAAAAAAATAACTTAAAAGCGATGATTTAATAACAATATTCTTTATTGTTTATTAATAGGAAAAACAACTATCATTAACCATAAAATCAGGATAATTAACTAAGATTATATTTTACGTATTAAATAATATTGTTAATAATACTTAATAAAAAGAATAAATATACTAGATACGAATACATTAATTAACTTTAACACTATAATAACAATAAATTTTTAACCAACTGATTTATAATAAATAATGTATACCTTGTAGATACTATTACTATATACACGTATTCATACGTATATTTTTATTTTTTTATATCATTAAATAGCACTTAACTACGTTTTTATACTAATAAAAACACATCAAATAACAACCATCTATTTTAGATACAATGTTAACGATAACATTTTTATAGCCACTCTTTTTAAGAGTATTCCTATCATATTAATCCATATTTTCTTTATTAAAATCTAAAAAACAGTCATTTTATGATAGTTTTTTTCTATTAAAAATGGGTTAGAAAAAACGTTTCACCTCCTGATAAGATCACAAAATGCGCTTATCTACGATTGTTTCTATGCTATCTTTAATAAATAGTGATAAATCTTATAATCTGTGGAAGTAATAGACAGAGAAAAAACGCATTAACTGAAGTGATGACCATTAAGCACCATAGCTTCTTCTCTATTTAATTAAGCTACGGATTACATTTACAGGATAACTAAGAGACTGATATGTATTATGGTTTTGATATGGGCGGCACAAAAATCGAGCTCGCCGTTTTTGATAAAGATCTGACTCAAGTATGGCAAAAACGTGTACCAACGCCAAAGAATGATTATCAAGCTCTATTAAATGTTTTTAAAACACTCACTTTAGAAGCTGATAATGATTTAGGCTGTAAAGGAAAAATAGGTATCGGTGTTCCTGGCATCGTCAACGCAAAAGAAGGAACTGTATTTACCACCAACGTGCCTGCTGCCAAATATAAACCGATGATCCACGATCTGGCTAATATTCTTGAACGCCCCGTCAAAGTTGAGAATGATGCGAACTGTTTTGCCTTATCAGAAGCATGGGATCCTGAATTTCGTCATTATCCTTCAGTACTGGGCTTAATATTAGGTACGGGTGTTGGCGGTGGTTTTGTCATTGATGGCAAAGTACTCTCTGGTAAAAATGGTATTGCCGGTGAAATAGGTCACATGAATCTTAATGTAGATGCTGATAATGTGATTGGTGAGATCATGCCAAAAATATTGTGCGGTTGTGGTAGAAAAGCCTGCTTTGAGACTTATTTATCTGGTCGTGGTTTTGAACGTATGTATAAAGCCTTTAATGGCTCACCACAAAGAGCGGTAGATATCGTTGCACAATATTATCAAGGTGATGAACAAACCCAACAGCATGTTGACCGCTATATGAAAGTATTAGCCATTTACCTTAGCAATATTCTGACTGTACTTGACCCACATTTAATTGTCATTGGTGGCGGTTTATCGCAATTTGACGCACTGTATACCCTATTACCCGATTATCTCTCACATTGCGTATACGGTAATACGCAAATTCCAACAATAGAAAAAGCACGTTATGGTGATGCGGGTGGAGCAAGAGGTGCTGCCTGCTTAAATTTATTAGACTGAATATAATAGAAGAAGAGCCATCTAACAGAAAGGCTCTTCTCTTTACAGTAGATTCAGAAATAAAGGTCATCACCTACAATAAAGGCTTATCGTTATGGATCGTCTCTGGCTAAAAAGAAGAATTTATATTCTCGGTGGTTTAACTATCCTTCTTTTCTTATTACAAATTATAGGGAGCCTCTTCCCAGTCCATCTTCTTCAATATGGTATTATTCCAAGAAGCAGCGAAGGTTTATTCGGTATCTTTATTTCACCTTTTATTCATGGCTCATGGTCTCACCTTTTTAGTAATTTATTACCTTTTCTTATCCTTAGCTTTTTATTGATGACACAGTCATTACGAGAATATTGCTATTCAAGTATTTTTATCATTATCATCAGTGGGTTATTAGTTTGGTTGTTTGGGCGTAACGCTATTCATGTCGGTGCAAGTGGGTGGATCTTTGGATTATGGTCACTGCTAATTGCCCATGCTTTTACTCGCCATAAAATTATCGATATCGTCATCGCCTTATTTGTGCTGTTTTATTACGGCTCTATGGCTTATGGATTAATCCCCGGGCAATTAGGAGTTTCTACAGAATCACATATCGCAGGCGTTATCTCTGGGTTGCTTTATGCTTGGTGTGCAAGAAAAATCATTCGTCGGAAAAGCCGTGTAGTAGAAATAATAAAATGAAATAATTACACCATCATTTATCAATAACAAGTTGATAAAATTGATCTATTAATACCAATATTTACTTTAATATGCATTTTTATAGGAAGAATTGAACTAGAATTAATCTATCTCTAAGTGAATGTTTAAACCAATAAGCGAGCCTATTATGAAAAAAATACTAGTTTTATTAATTGGTAGTACATTGGCTTTTGCATCTCAAGCCAATTCAAACCAACAAAATAGTGGTGGTTTTGTTGCCCCACAAAGCGCTATCACCACCACAGAGCAAGGTGGATTTAAAGGTCCTTCAATTAGCGAAACCACCGTTGCTAAAGCAAAAACACTTTCAGATGATACTTGGGTTATCTTAACAGGTAAAATCACCAAAAAAATTGGTGATGAGCTTTATGTTTTTGAAGACACAACAGGTGCTATTAATGTTGAAATAGACCAAAAAAGATGGCGTGGTCAAACCGTTACGCCTGAGAATACCGTAAAAATTGAAGGTAAGATCGATAAAGAGTGGACAAGTACTGAAATCGATGTAAAACAACTGAGCATTGTTAAATAACTATACTCTTTAAAAAGACACATAAAGATTAAAACATTATGTGTCTTTTTATTTATTCCCTTCTTTTATCCTTATCCATTGATGCTTCCTCCATCAATTTATCATCGGATTATGAACAATATAGCGCCACCGTTTTATTGTTAGCTTTGTCACAAAAGCTTTTTTGATTGTTTTTATTTTAAGTAAGAAAAAATACTTAAATTACGTAATTATTAAATATTTTTTATAAAAAAAACAAAACACATCAAAAAATGACGGCTATAATTTGATAAATTACTATACCGCCATAGGAGGATGTATGTTTAAAAAATATTTATTAGCAATTTCTTTATTAGCATTATCCAGCGGTACTACTTTAGCAGCTAACCCTATTGCTAAATTAAAAGTCACAGGAAGGATCAAGCCTCCGACTTGTACTATCAATAATGAAGAGCAAGAAGCCACAATCATCTACAACTTTGATATCACTCCAGGTCTTTTCCCTGAAAAGGGTGACTTAAAGTTAGCAGGTCAATCAAAAAACATTGTTATTTCTTGTGATTCAAGTACTTATTTAGCTTTTGTTGCAACAGATAATAGATTGGGGACACAGAGCCAAGAAAGTGAAGCCTTCTTTGGTTTAGGTCACTATCAATTTAAAAATAAAGATGATGGAAAAAATGCAGAAACAAAAGTGGGCTATTACACCATCAATATCAGCAATGCCACTGTCAAAAAAGAAGATGGTAGTAAGTTTGAAAAAGCTTATATCAAATCTAACAACGCCACGACATCAGTTCCTAATACATTAATTCATAAACAAAGTGAGTATGGTTGGGCTTTGCCTGGTAAGACATTTGTTGCAGGAAAATCTTTTGCTGCTGACTTTGAAGTCAACCCCGTCATTAATAGCCAAATGAAAAAAATCGAAGGCGAAGCTGAATTAGATGGCTTAGCCACTTTGACATTTCAATTTGGTATTTAATATTAATAAAGTGTAAGGTATTTAACAATTACCTTACACTTTTTATTATATTCTTTTTTATTTATTATAATAAGACTCATATTTAAATACTCAAACAAAGAAAGTAATTTATTAATTATCTTATTTTGATTTAAATAACATTTAATGACTATCTTATTAAGATTAAAATATTTAATTCTTATCTTTTTTATGCATTTAAAGTTTATTTAATTATAAATACTATTTTTTATTTTTTATCAGCGTATAATTATTTGTAAGGTATTCTTATTAAGATAATAATATAAATAAGCAACTTAAAAAGTTGAGAGCATTTTATTATTTTAGAAAAAATAAAGTGCATTAAAAAGGTATATATGTATCGAATTAAGATATATATATACTTCCACTGGAGGATGTATGTTTAAAAAAAGTTTATTAGCTGTTTCTTTACTTGCTCTAACAAGTAGTGTTGCCTTTGCAGCTGCACCTACTGCTAAACTAAAAGTTATCGGTACTATTCAAGCCCCTACTTGTACAGTTAATGGGGAAACAAGTGAGACTACTGTTGAATATAAATTCGATGTTAGCCCAGGCCTTTTCCCAGCAAAAGGTAATCTAACATTAGAACCAATTTCACACAACATTACTGTAACTTGTGATGCTAGAACCTATTTAGCTTTTGTTCCTACAGATGATAGAGCAGGTTCAGAATTAGAAGCAAATGCGGCTAACTTTGGTTTAGGTACACACCACGACACAAACAAAGAGGGTGAAGCTGTAGATACTAAAGTAGGTTTCTATGGTATTACTATGAAAAATGCGACAGTAAAACCAACTGCTGATGCAGAAGAAGCTAAAGTTTCTGTATTCTACAATGGTGCTGTAAACAGTTCTCAAGGTCTTCAAAAAGAAAAAGTGTTTGCGTGGGCTAAAAGCTCTACCGATTTCTCTGCCGGTGAAGTATTTGCAGCTGATTTCGAAATCAAACCAACTATCAATAGTGAACTAAAAAATAGCGGAGGTGAACCTAAATTAGATGGTTTAGCAACTCTTGCTTTCCAATTTGGTATCTAATTTAATTAAATTAAATTAATCTAAATTAATTTAAAATAGAATGTAAGAAATTAAACAAATTTCTTACATTCTTATTTTCCACAAAAACAACCTTCTCGATAATATCAAAAAAAAACCATCAAGAAAAAAATCTATATTTAGGTATAAAATATAGAAACTCCATCAAATAAAGAAAATCATTTTCTGATAAATCATATTATATTTAATCTTTTGTTAAATTATTAATGCGAAAAATTTAACCAAGGGTGTTAATATTTATATATACGCGTATAATATATAAATACAATCTTATTTAGATGATTTTTATATATTTTGAGTCACTCTAAAAAATTGAGATTTTTACTATTTAAAATCAAACGATATCAGAGCTTATAAATAATCTTTTTAAGATAGTTTTATATCGCTCATGGAGGATATATGTTCAAAAAAAGCTTATTAGCTATTTCTTTACTTACTTTATCAAGTAGTATCGCTTTCGCTGCGACACCAACCGCTAAATTAAAAGTAAGTGGGGATATCCAACCACCAACTTGTACCATCAATGGCGAAACAAGTGAAACTACTGTTGAATATACTTTTGCTGTAACTCCTGGGCTTTTCCCTGCAAAAGGTGATTTAACATTAGAGCCTCAATCAAAAAATATTGTCGTAACTTGTGATGCAAAAACTTATCTAGCTTTTACTCCTACTGATAATAGAGCTGGGACAGAAAAAAAAGAAGGTGATTCTTATTTTGGTTTAGGCAGTTATAAGATGGCAGTCGATGGAAAAGAGGCTGTTGATACTAAAGTAGGTTACTACACAGTTTCAATGAAAAATGCCACAGTAAAAGAAGATTTGACTAGTGAAGAAAAGAAAGTCTATGTAATGGATTCTAGATATAGCAGATCTACTTCTAAGACACTAGTAAAAAATGATTCATTAGGTTGGGCTCGTAGTAATGCTAATGATTATGCTGACGGTCAAGTATTTGCAGCAGATTTTGAAGTCACACCAACCATCAATAGCGCACTAAAAAATAGTGATGGTGATGCTAAGTTAGATGGTTTAGCCACATTAACATTCCAATTCGGAATTTAATTAAAAAAAAACGTAAGAAATCATTTGGGTTTCTTACGTTTTTATTTAAATATTTTTATAAATTATCAGATATAGAAAGTCTTTTATTAATTATCTTATATAGACTATATATTTTAGAGTAGCCGATTTGATATAGAATATAAAAACCCATTTTAAAATCACCAATTAAATTACAAGACTGTTTTTTATTTTCTATAAGCGTATAATTAATTAAAAATTATTATAAAGGTCGAATTAGTTAAATACATCAGAAAAAGAAACTACACTAGCTGGCTTTAGGTTATTATGAATATTATAAAATCTTTTTATTTTACCTTACCATTTTTAAGTATTTCATTAGTATCAACATCTGCTTTTGCAGATATTTATAACGATCTAGCACCATCATTTAATGATGATTGTTTTGTGTCACAAAAAGATATAACCATAGAGTATCATAATCTTAAAGCTTATATGTTTAAATATAATGAAAATAATAAGTTAGATGATCGTTATACATTAATAAATATAAGCTGTCCTTCACCTGTTTCACCTGTACTATTTTCAATAAAGGCAGATGAAAAAATGGGAACAACCACAGATAATGATCAAACTCATTTTGGCCTTGGCACTATAAATACAACAGGTAAGATTGGTTTTTTTCAGGTATCTGTTGAAAAAGCCACAGTAGATGGTATTGATGTTAATATTTATGAAACAGATAACGAAAATAATATTGGAATAATAAAAACAAGCCCACAATTAAAAATAGGCACTCTAAACGGATTTAGTCAAGATGGTGTAACACCTTCGAAAGGGAATAACTATCAATTAAAGTTAAAAATTTCACCAACAATTTATAGTTTAAAAGAAACAAATGGCCCTCTTGTCGATGGTGGAGAACTTTCAGGCTCTCTATTATTCGATTTTTCATTTGGATCTTAAAATTTAAAAACGCGACGTTTTACTATGGGGTTCATTATGCATTTTCGATATCGTAAAATGATATTTTTATTATTAGCTTATCTAATTAACAATAATTTAGCATTAGCTGATAATAAAAATATCGAGTTTGATATTGACTCACTTAAATCTCTTGGTTATGGCAGTGAAATCGCTGATTATTTTAAAGAAGGAAGTCATTTTCTTCCTGGTTATCATGATGTAACAATTATAGTAAATAGTAGCCTTAACTATTCTGATAATATTCTTATTAATGAATCAGGTAATCTTTGCTTAAATAATCAATTAATAGATAAGCTGAAATTAAAAAAAAAGAGATAAATTCAGATTGTGCTGATTTTTTAGAGATATATCCTAAATCAGATATTACCTATCACCCAAATAACAACTCTATTGATATCACTATTAATGATGATTACTTCGATCAAAGTGCCTATGGTAATGAATTAACCTATGGTGGCTTAGGGGTATTCAACAACTATAGAATCTATGGTATGAAGTTAAATGGCTCTAATAATAGGAGTTTTTATCAAGGTGATTTTAAAACAGGTATAAATTTTTATAATTGGATTTTACGTAATAACAGTAGCTTTTCTTCAGGTGATGGGAAAACTTACTATAGATTTAATGAAACAACGCTTTCACGTACAATAGAGCGCATCAAAGCCATTTTACAATTAGGCCAAATTACATCTAATAGTGAGTTATTAGATAGTGCTGATGTGAATGGTTTTCAATTATATTCAGATAGTAGCTATCAAAACAGTAAGTTGACAGTTCCTATTACTGGGATGTCTGAAAAACCGGCTACCGTTGAAGTCACACAAAATAATCGATTGTTATATAGAACGATAATACCTGCAGGCCCTTTCCAATTAAATAACATTAGTGGTGTATCATCAAGTCAACCATTACATGTCAAAGTTATTCAAGATGATGGTACTATTCAAGAATTTGATGTTATTACATCAAATAAAGACTTAAAAAATCCACAGAGTAGTAGCAGCTTTAACTTTTTTATGGGGAAATATAGAAAAAACTCAAGTGATGAACGCATACATACTCCTTTTATTACCGGTTTTGAAGGTGGCATTAATTATTTAAATCATAATTTTCTAGGGGGTATGGAAATATCATCAAAATATAAGTCCATTGTAGGTAGCGTAAATAGCGTTTTTGGTGAACATCGTCCTTTATCTACTGGCTTTGGTATTAAATATGCATCTTCTTCTAATAAAGGTGATGGCTTCCAAGCAAATGCTAATTTAAGTTTACCTGTATCAGTATTCTCACTAGGCTTATCAACAATATATCGTTCACGTAACTATTCGACACTCTATGAATCTCTACAAATAGATAATATAGAAGACCCATTAGATGATAATCTTGCTAATAATCAGACAAAAACATCAAGCTCATTATCTCTAAGCTTAGGAAATCAACGTTATGGATCACTGAGTTATAGCCTTAGCTATAGCCAATATTATGGTGATAAAAAAGACAATTATTCAAATACCATTTCTTATGGAAAAAGATTTCCATTTATGTCTTTTAATATTAGCTATCAAAAAAGTAGTAATTTTGAAGATCGTACATTTGTAAACATCAACGTACCTATTAATAATTCATCATCATTTAGTACTCAATACCAACATTATAAAACATCATCTTTAACAACAAATTATAGTAATTATCATAATGATTTATTTAGATATTCTATCGGGGCAACTGCTGATAAAGACAGTAAAGATAAGAATATTAGCGGTAATATCAATGCAACAACCGCTTACAGCCAAATTAGTGCGACAGGCTCCTTTAGTAATAGTAATCAAAAATCGGCGATGCTGACAGCATCTGGTGCTATTGCTTATAGTGATGGATTATTTGCTACTTCTCCTGTGGAGTTAGGAGATACTTTCGGTATTTTACGTGTTCCAGGACAATCTGGTATTTTAGTTAACTCTATGGGTGGTGGTACGACAATAACTAATCACTTTGGTACCGCCGTTATTCCTAACTTACCTGTAAATAAAAAAACAACTGTTCTATTAAATACTAAAAATTTACCACTCAATGTTATGTTAGGCACAACATCCTTTGATATTGCATTGGCAAAAGGTACTGTTTTTTCTCGTGAGATCCCCGTCAATACAATGAAGCAAGTTTTATTAGAAATAAAAAAACCAGATGGTAAACCTGTTAATACAGCAAATAGTGTTATTGATGATAAGGGAAATCTAATAGGTGTTATTATGGGGGACGGTAATGTTATAATAAGTAATGAGCAAATCGGTAAACCACTAAAAGTAAAATCAGATAATGGTGACATCTGTTCTGTTGATTATTCAGTTCCAGAAGAATTTAATCCAGACTTTTTATATGAAAAAGTTGATGCAATTTGTAAGTAATACAAAGAGGATAGTCTAATTATGAAAATACTAAAAGGAATGATTTTTCTCATTCTATTAATAAGTCATTTTTCTCATGCTAGTTTTCAATTGGAAACCATGACTGTTATTTTAGATTCAGAAGAACCAAGAAAGATTTTTAATGTTAAAAATACGGGTAGTGAACCTATTTTATTATCAACAAAAGTCAGCGATTTAGATAAACAACACGAAATAGCAAAAAATATTATTATAACTCCACCTATTACAAGAATAGAGCCAGATCAAAGTCAGAATATTAATTTTATTTTAAAAGACGGTATTGAATTTGATGATGAACAAATTTTAAAAGCCTCTTTCCAAGGTATTGGTGTTGCAAAGGTCAATTCAACAAAAATGCCTATCAGACAAGATATTGCGATGTTAATTATTCCAAAAGGGTTAACCATAGAGCGTGAACCTTGGAAAAATCTAGAAGTAAAACAAGTCAATAATCAATTAATATTAAAGAATAATGGTAAACAAGTTATTCGTATGGCTCCCGCTTTTAGCTCTTTACCAAGCAATAACGGTTATAGTATTGGTCAATTTTATATTCGTCCTCAAGAAGAAATAAAAGTTGATGTAAAAGAAAAGTTAACAGAAATAAAAATATCACCTTTAAGTCGTTATGGATTTAAATTAGCAGGTGACATTAAAATGAAAGTTAATAATTAAAATAATTAATATATAAAGCCTTGATATGTTATATCAAGGCTTTTTTATTTATGTAGACATTTATATTATTAACCCTATATATTTATTTTTACAAAAATCTACACGCTTATACTTTATTTGAATTGACCTTCCTGTAGGGGGAAAGATTATTGTTCTCTGTATTCGTATCTATAAGGAATACATGATGAAAAAATTACTTTTTCCCTCTCTCTTAGTATTGTCAACGGTTAGTGGTACTGTACAAGCGGCAAATCATGCTGTAGTTGAAGTTTATAAAACCGAAAATTGTGGTTGCTGTAATTTGTGGGCTGATGGTGTAAAAGAAGCGGGCTTTGATGTTAATGTCAATATTGTCTCTGAAACAGAATTAATGCAAAAATATCAGCAAGCAGCAGTCCCTGATAATTTATTAAGCTGTCACTATGCAACATACCAAGGCAAAGACTTAGTCGGACATATTCCTATCGATAGCTTAAAAAATATAGACTTAATGGATAAAAAGCAAACAGGCATTGCTGTTGCAGGTATGCCAGCGGGTAGCTTAGGTATGTATGCAGGGGGCTATAAAGAACCTTATCAAGTCATTGCTTTTGATAAAGCAGGTAATCAATCACTATTTAAATCATACAATTAATTTTTACGCTCATCATATTGATGTAACAAGAATATTTCTCTCCTATTATATTATTCTTATTTTATTTTCTGCCTGTACTAAAACAGGCAGTTTTTTATTTTACTAGCCTTGGGACTACCGGATTTTCTGGTGACGATTTTAAAAATGACATACAAAGAGCACCTAAAATAACCAAGAGCATAATCAAATCAAAACCATCAATAAAAGAGGCAACATGTGCTTCTCTTATTACTAATGCCATCGTTGTTTGATAATGTTCAGCAATATTCCCTGCTAATTTTTGCTCACCAGTTTGTATGTATCCTCTTAACAAATCATAATGAGTATCATATGAGATCCTCAAATATGTATTGATAATAGCTCCTGCAAGGGCTGGCATTAATACTCTCGCTATCGAAATATATGCCCCTAAATGTAACGCTTCTTGTGGCTTGATATTAGTAACAAATGAGGCAATTAATCCGATAAGTAGCAAACATTCCCCCATTGCTTGCATAGATATGACAATAAAGAAATCATTAGCTCGCCACTGATAATCAATTTGATGACCGATTAAACATGCTCCTCCAATAATCATAATACCTATTAACATCATTAATCGTGGCTCTAAACGCCGTGCAAGAAAAATAGCTATTGGACTACATAATAGATAGATAAAGAAGGCAAGATTGGTAACTTGACCTATTTGTAGTGGTTTCAACCCACCAACAACACTCAAAAATGAAGGTATAAATAACGAATTAGGTAACATCAAAAAGCCATATAAACAGGCAATAATAAAGCAGAGCCGTAAATTACTATCTTTGATCCAATTTAAGTGGCCAAAGCTTTGTTTATAAATACAAGCTCTAATAATAAATGTCCCCATCAGTATAGCGCTACCGATTAAGCAAGACACGACCAGCCCAGAATCCCACCAACCTAACAATTCACCTTGAACGACACCAATATATAATAGCGTTAATCCTAAGCATTTAAGCGCCATTCCTCCCCAATCACTTTGAGCGAGCAATGCTTTATTAATAGGTGAGAGTGGCATTCCCCACCAGGTAAAAAATAGGATGACTAAGGTGAAAATAGCGGATAACCAATAAATCCAACGCCAATTCAATATTTCAACAAATTCTCCTGAGATCCCCACTCCCGCATCCATTCCTACAGAAACACGTAAGCTATAAGCCGCCATAACGATTAGCCAAACACTGGGATTTAAACTTTTTAAGGCTAATGAAATCGTCATCGGCAAATAGACTCCGATACAAAATCCAATCATAAAATGAGCAATAAAAAGTCCGCCAAAACCAATCTGTTGTCCTATTATGGGAACTGCTAATCCACAACAAAAAAGGATAAAACTCGCACTGATTAATATTTTTTCTGCGCCATAAACCACCATAAACCAAGGTACAAGAGTCATACTGATCAATTGAGCTATATTAAGAGCCACATTCAACCAAGATCCTTGGGCAACATCTAAACCAAACACGCCTCTTAAATCCGCTAATGAGATAGAAAACATACGTACAAAGAGTGTTGATAAAATAGCTCCGGTAAAAACAGCCATAACAACAAAAATAGGACGATGATTTTGTGCTGCTGATAATAATTTAATCACTGCGATCCCCCTCCTCTACAGGAAGGCTTTCTGTGTCAATTTTCACTTGCACAGACATACCCGCTCTTAATTTAGCTAAGTGTCGGTTATCACTATTGAGCGTGATATAAACCGGAATACGTTGTACTACTTTAGTAAAATTACCACTGGCATTATCCGCAGGAATAAGAGCTGACTCACCACTACTTTGTGCGCCGATATATCTCACTTTTCCTGAAAAAACATCGGTAGGAAAAGCATCAACTTTGATAGCAACAGATTGTTCTGGCTGTACTTTTTTTATTTGTGTCTCTTTTAAATTGGCAATAATGTATACATCGTTAATCGGTGTTAAAGTCACAATTTCGCTACCCGCAGTCACAAGGCTACCGATATTGACTTTTATTTTATTTAATTGCGCATCGAAAGGAGCCTTAATAGTCGCGTATGAAAGCTCCGTTTCAGCCTGCTGATACTGTGTTTGAGCGATATCTTTTTGTGCCAGACGTATTTTTTCTTGAGATTTTAGTAATACCAATGCTTGTTTAGCCTGATCCCACTCATTTTTCGCAGCACTTTGTAATTTCATTAAACGTTGCAAATCAGATTGAGCATCTAAATAATTTTGTTGTGTGATTGCCCCACTATTAATTAAATCTTTACGCAACATTGGACTGCGCTTAGCTTGGGTAACATCAATAACTGATGCTTGATAACGATTAGCTAATTTCTCAATATTTAATTGATATTCTTTAATTTCTTCAGTGAGATTATCTAAAGCTAATTGGGCTTTTTGATACTCTGCTAATGCCGCTTGCCGATTTAATATTTGTTCTTTCTTATTAATTTCAGCAATGACCTCACCACGTTTTACTACTTGGTAATCCTCTTTATTAATCTGAGAAATAAACCCAGTCATTCGTGATTTCAATATCGTTGAGTCCGCTTTTATGTAAGCGTTATCTGTTGTTTGATAACGAGCATCACTCCACCAGCGATCCCAATCTGCAGTCGCTATACCAATAAACGCAACAACACATATCACAGTGATCCAAGGTGTATAAACCATCACTAACTGCATGATTTTTTCTTTTTTTGATTGAATATTTTCCATCTTTCTACTCCTAAGCGAAGCTTAGTGATATTTAACTTTTGCTTTAATCTAACATTGTTAGGTTTGATAAATATGTTAAACTAACATTGTTAGATAGAAAAGAGGAAAATGAGAATTATTTATGAAAAGCCCTAAAATTGATCGATTAAATGTGTTAGATACGGCGCTTTCTTTGCTGGAAAAAGAAGGGATTGAAGGCTTAACAATGCGAAAACTGGCAGATGCATTACATATAAAAGCCGCCTCTCTCTACTGGCATTTTGATAATAAACAAACGCTTATTGAGGGAATGGCAGATCGTATAGTCAGTGAAGTCGCTGTTGATTTTCACTATAGCCAAGATTGGAAAGCGGATCTAAAACGTCTAGCAACAGAGCTAAGAGAAGCTTTTTTACAACATCGTGATGGTGCTAGAGTTTTTGCCGGAACCTATGTGATTTCTGAAAATGTGTTACGTATAAACAATACGCTTATTACTTTAATTATGCAGTCTGGTGCATCTGCTGAGTTAGCGAGCAATATGTCGATGACCTTACTCTATTTTATTTTAGGGTGTTGCATTGAACAGCAAGCTATCACGCTTATTGATAGTGAAATTTTAATGCAAAAACGACTCGCTTTTGAACAAATTGTACGTGATAAATACCCTCAAACTTGGCAAGTAAGAGAAATTCTTTTTGCTGATGATTTTGCCATGCGTTTTAATTTTGGCTTAGAGCAATTAGTCACAGGGTTTGAACACCAACTGATGACACCATGAGGTTGGTTTAAAAAGGCCGTTTGTAACTAAACAAACGGCACTTTATTTATACTTAATAACCTATTTATCGTTAATAATCCGTTAGTACAAAGCTACACTGGTCCATAACTTATTGCGGTAGCAATACCAATTGCAGCCATACCTATCACGACCCAAATCATTAAAATAGGGAATACAAATTTAACCCAACGCGTCCACGGCACTTTACCTACCGCCAGTACCGCCATAAGTACACCTGATGTTGGGGTAATAATATTGGTAAAGCCATCACCGAGTTTTAAAATAAGGACACCGGTTTGACGTGTAAGATCAAGAATATCGAGAATAGGCACCATAATAGGCATAACAATCGATGCTTGTCCCGTTCCTGATGTGACTAGCAAGTTAAATAGTAAATTAAAGAAATAAAGTAATTGAGCGCCCCAAAAGTGAGAGGTTTGCTGTAATGGCACTAATGTGGCTTGTACAATAGAATCAAGCACTCGTCCTTCATCTAAAATAACAATAACCGCTCTGGCGATCCCCACCACCAATGCCCCATACACTAAAGATTGAGCACCTTTCATAAAGGTTTTGATATAGTCATTAGGGGCAATTTTAAACATAGCCGCCACAACAATGCTCATCATAATAAAAATGGCTGATAGATGTTCAATCCCCCATTTATATTCAAAAGCGCCATATAAAAACAATCCAATAAACGCTATAAATACCACCAAACTCAATTTTTGCCTCAATGAGAAGGTGCTATCTAATGATTGAGTGTGTGGCTGTTCATAATCAGGATCATCTTTAGCTATTCCATACATATAACTGGTCGTTGGATCATTCGCAATACGTCTGGCATACCAGACAATATAAGCAATAGTGACAACAATTAAGATAGCGAATAATACAACTCGAAAAATAACACCAGAAAAAAGAGGAACTTCAGCTAATGTTTGTGCAGTACCTAAAATAGTTGGATCTAATACACCAACCGCATTACCTGCATAATAGCCTAAATAAACAACTGCAACCCCCGTAATAGCATCAAGTTTCATTGATCGCGAAAGGGCTATTCCTATAGGGATAAACGCAATAACGGCATTGGCCGCAAGCCCAAGGGATGACAACATACCAAAAATAAAAGCAACCGTAATAATAAGAGCTTGATAATTACCTTTGGTTTTAACAATAAGCGCATTAATACCTGAATCAATAGCACGGGTGCGATCATAAATGGCAATCGCGCCACCAATCATAAAGATCAAGAAAATAATACTGGCAGATTGTTTTAACCCTACAGGGATTGCATAAAACACATCCATCAATGAAGCTGGATTTTGTGCAACATAATTAAAGCTATTAGGGACAACGCGGTTTAATCCATTAACGGTTTCCCGCTGATAACTTCCTGCGGGGATCAAATAGGTGGCGATGGCCGCTAAAATAACGATGCCAAAAATAATAATAAAGGCATCAGGCATAGCCCATTTTATTTTTTTACTCTTTTCCATACATTCACCTTATTGAGACAGACGCTTAATAACATTTGCAAATAGCACTGTCCTTTCGGTCAATGACGGTAAATCGAGATATTCTTTATCACTATGTTGATAGCCACCAATAGGGCCTAAACCATCAACACTTGGCGTACCGACACCGGCAGTAAATGAGGCATCAGATCCTCCCCCGGTTGAAATATCTTCAATAGCTAAGCCAATTAAATCCGCTTGCTGTTTAATGATTTCTATTAAATTGGCACTTTCAGGTGTTTTCACCATTGGAGGGCGATTAATGCCACCTTTTAGCGTTAATTTAACCCCCGCTAACACAGGTTGACTACAAACTTCTCTGACTTGCTTATCAATTTCAATACCCTGCTCATCCGTTGAAATACGCACATCGATTTCAGCTCGTGCATGGGGAGCAACCGTATTGACAGATGTACCACCAGAAATCAGTCCGACATTAACGGAAAGACCTTCATCATGGCGAGAAAGCGCATGTAGGGCCTGAATTTTGTATGAAAGCTCTTGAATAGCACTAATTCCTGCTTCTGGTGCAATACCTGAATGAGATGCTTTACCTTCAATCAACAGCTCATAAGTTCCAACACCTCGACGAGCGCTAACAATGGCACCATTCGCACGAGCAGGCTCCATAATTAATGCATAAGCTTTATTTTTTGCATATTTTTCAATTAAATGACGCGATGTTTTTGACCCTATTTCTTCATCACAGTTAAGCAATATTTCAACATTTTGATAAGAGAGATCGCCACTTTGTTTGAGTGCATTAATCGCATAGTAAGTTAAAACATGGCTAGCTTTCATATCAATAACACCGGGGCCATAAGCACGGGAGCCATCGATACTAAATGGGCGCTCTGCTACTGTGCCTTTAGGAAATACGGTATCTAAATGTGCAGCAATAAAAATTTGTGGGTTTGTGGCATCTTTATGAACTAAACGGTAGTTATTCCCTAGTTGTTCATTTTCAAATACTTCAACAACAAAACCTAATTTTTGGTAGCGTTGAATTAAAAGATCAGCGACTGTATCAACCCCTTGTTTATCATAAGAGCCGCTATCGATATTCACTAACTCCTTTAGAAAATCAACCATTTCATCATATTGTGAATTAATTGTGTGTTGCATTTTATTTACCTCTTGTAATTATAATTTGTCTTTTTTAGCTAGATATTTGAATCAAGATGGCCTTTATCAACTGCAATAAAATGCTTGATAAAAAGCATTAGCCTTAAAATAAAATGTGGATTTATTTATCAATGACATCACATTAAACTTTACATATATTTAATATGATTGCATCTATTTTTTAAAACCATAATAACAATTAATTAAATAGAATAAGATCTGCTAGAAATCACATGATAGAAATAGATAAAATAATCTAAAGCTAATAAGAACATTGAAAAATAGAAAAGAGGTTTAAGATAAAATACTTTTTACTATTTTATCTTCTTTTTAGAGAGCATTATTTTAAATAGATTTATTTTGTTTTTTGATAAAACCTAAAAAAAAAAAAATAAAACCAAATTATTTTTTATCAAACAAACAATAAAACCAATAAAATAATTTTTTAACACACTGTATTAAGAAAAATCGCTCTATTATTAAAATAAAAACATTTATTTTCAATTTTATTTGATGAAAGAACAATACAATAAAACTCGGTAATAAATTTATCATACAATATAAAATATGTATGATAATAAAAGGTATTTTATCTTATCTAATAAAATTTATTGATTAATAAATAAAATCACTCTTTTTTTTATGCGTTAAATGATGATCTTAAAATCGTGTTTTATATTAGTTTTATTTACTTTTTTTAGTATCTAATGTTGAGAGCCAAGCTACTTTTGCGGTGATATTTATTGTGATGACATACCTATGTCATAAATCTCCCTTAAAATTGACATCACAATAACCCATTTTTTTAATGGTAGGATGTTCTACATTCTCCCCATTCGCCGTTAATAATGATTTCACATAGTAGGTCTAAACATATGAATAAATCGGTTGAAGCAGTGATTTTAGATTGGGCTGGTACAGTAGTCGATTTTGGCTCTTTCGCCCCCACACAAATTTTTGTCGATGCCTTTGCTCAAGCCTTTAACTTTAAAATAAGTTTATCAGAAGCACGAGGGCCGATGGGGATGGGGAAAATCGATCATATTCGTGCTTTACTTAACGAGCCTAATATTCGTACTCGCTGGACAGCCCAATTTGGACACCCACCAAGTGAAGAAGAGGCACAGCATATTTATCGCACCTTTATGCCGTTACAAATTGCACAAGTGGTACATTTTGCTAAACCGATTGAAGGAGCACTTGAGGCTATCTCGACCATAAGAGCACAAGGAATTAAAATCGGCTCTTGCTCAGGTTATCCTAAAGCCGTCATGGATGTATTAGTACCGAAAGCTGCTGAATATGGTTATCAGCCTGATTGCGTGGTTGCTAGTGATGAAATTGCCGCCGGCTCTCGCCCAGGCCCTTGGATGGCGTTAAAGAATGTGATTGAACTGGGTGTAATGAGTGTAGCACGCTGTGTTAAAGTCGATGATGCAGTAACAGGTATTGCCGAAGGGTTAAATGCCGGTATGTGGACTGTCGGGTTATCTGTTTCAGGCAATGAGTTTGGTGCCACCTTTGAACAATATCAAACAATGGAACAGGCAGAAATAGAAAACCGTAAGCGCATTGCTGAAAATAAACTACGTACCGCTGGTGCTCATTATATTATTGATACCCTTGCCAATTTACCTGCGGTGATAGAAGATATTAATCAGAGGATCGCTAATAATCAAAAGCCGTAACTATTATCCAATACCAACGCCCAATAAAGCAGTAATGGGCGTAATTGGTAAATAGAAAATATAAAGATATATCTAGGTATTCTTTAATATGAAAATAATACTCCGCACTTTTATATTTCTATATTTTATTTTTTTATTAATATTGATTAATATTCTTTCCATATCTGACTATGAATGGATGATTGGTGAAGGTGATATTGATAATCTTTGTCAACTGCCACTCAATGGTAGATATGTTATTGAGCCTATATTGATATTAATACCTTGTATTTTATTACTTTTTTTAGAAAAAAATACAAAGCTAAGATGGGGTTATGTTACAATCACTGTTATGTATATCATATGGTCATTTTATTTACGTTTTAATTTTTGCTAAAAACTGACCTTCCCTATCCCCCAACGCCATCTTTCTCAATGGGAGAAATTTAGTTTTGATAAAAATAGAACCAGTAAAATTGATATTATCTTCTATTGCAATTCTATTTATAGCCATTTTTTCAATTTATATATCAACAAGTTACTACATAACCTATTTTCTAATGGAAGATAGGATCTTATTCTCATTTCAAACAGGGCTCTTAGTTTTTGCAACGCCTCTAATACTTTATTTCTCATATTATAGTTTTATTTTAGGATACCAAAAAAAGTTACAAAGAATGAATAATAAAGTAGCTGGTATATGCGCAGGAATAGCAATAATTGGTATCGTTTTTAGCTTTTTCTTTTCAATTTATGTCGGTCTCAATTTAACCTCTAAAGGCTATTATAGTTGTTATAAATCATCTGCTTTTGCACCAAATGAATATGTTATTGCAAAAGAGATGTGTAAAAAATAGACATCTCTTAAATCTGATAATGTGTACTAATAGTTTTCATAGTCAGATATGCTACTGAGCCTATATTAATATTAACACCTTGTATTTTATTACTTTTTTTAGGAAAAAATAAAAAACTAAGATGGGGTTATGTTACAATCACTGTTATATATATCATATGGTCATTTTATTTACGTTTTAATTTTTGCTAAAAACTGAAAAGTAGGGAAACTTTAGTCATGGTTAAAATAAACTCTCTAAAAATGTATTTAATTGCAATATTCCTTTTTTCTTTAGCTTTGTTTTGTTTCTATGACTCCATAATCTACTACAAAAACTATTTTATGATGAAAGATAGAATTCTATTCTCATTTCAAACAGGGTTGTTTTTTTTTGCGGCCCCTTTGATTATCTATTTTTCTTATCTAATTTTTATTTGTGGATACACAAAAAAAACACAAAGAATGAATAATAAAGTAGCGGGTATATGCACAGGAATAGCAATAGTTGGTATCGTTTTTAGCTTTTTCTTTTCAATTTATGTCGCTCTCGATTTAACCTCTAAAGGCTATTTTAGTTGTTATAAATCATCTGCTTTTGCACCAAATGAATATGTTATTGCAAAAGAGATGTGTGAAAAATAGACATCTCTTTTTTATTCTCTCTTCGTAACCTGAACATTTTGACATCCTCCACGCCCTAAAGGACGTGGATCCCTACTGCGTTCAGACTGATGTCTGAATC